>NZ_BAAATK010000028.1:0-86816 GCF_039533365.1 Streptomyces glaucus | reverse complement strand
ACCATCTGGATGTTGCGGCGGACCGCCTTCAACGCCCGCCCGGACAACCGGGTGATGTCCTGGCCCTTGTAGAAGATCTCGCCGGCGGTGGCCCGCTCCAGGTTCATCAGGAGCTTGGCGACGGTGGACTTGCCGCAGCCGGACTCGCCCACGATGCCCAGCGTCTCGCCCTGGTACAGGTCGAAGGAGACCCCGTCGACGGCCTTGACCGCGCCGATCTGCTTCTTGAACAGGATGCCCTGGGTGAGCGGGAAGTGCTTCTTCAGGTTGCGCACCTGCAGGATCGGCTCGCCCCGGCCGACGGGCGCCTCGATCGCCGCGACCGACTCGGTCTCCGACGCGGCGTCCACGACCTCCACCTCGGAGACGTTCGGCGTGCCGTCCTGCGGCTCGTCGGTCTTGCTGAGCTCAGCCATGGAGCGTCTCCTTCCAGAAGTGGCAGGCGGAAGCGCGGCCGGCCAGCTCCGTGCCGTCCCGCTCGGTGACCGGGAACAGGTCCGGGATGTCGGTCCGGCACACGTCCCGGGCCTGCGGGCAGCGCGGGTTGAAGGCGCAACCGGTCGGGATGCGCAGCAGGTTGGGCGGCAGGCCCTTGATCGCGTACAGCTCCTGGCCCTTGTGGTCCAGGCGCGGGATCGAGTCCAGCAGGCCCTTGGTGTAGGGGTGCGCGGGACGCTTGTACAGCTCGTGGACCGGGGCCCGCTCCACGATCCGGCCCGCGTACATCACCGCGATCTTGTCCGCGACGTCGGCGACCACGCCGAGGTCGTGGGTGATCAGGATCAGGCCCATGTGGTACTCGCGCTGGAGCTCCGCGAGCAGGTCCATCACCTGGGCCTGGACGGTGACGTCGAGGGCGGTGGTCGGCTCGTCGGCGATGATCAGGTCCGGCTCCAGGGCCAGCGCCATGGCGATCATGATGCGCTGGCGCATACCGCCGGAGAACTGGTGCGGGTAGTCGTCGACGCGGGCCGCCGCGGCCGGGATCTTCACCCGGTCCATCAGCTCGATCGCCTTGGCCTTGGCGTCCTTCTTGGACAGGCCCTGGTGGACGCGGAACATCTCGCCGAGCTGGTAGCCGACGCTCAGCACCGGGTTCAGCGAGCTGAGCGCGTCCTGGAAGATCATGGCGATCCGCCGGCCGCGGATGGTGCGCCGCTCCTCCGCGGACATCTTCAGCATGTCCTGCCCGCGGAAGAGGATCTCGCCCTGGGGGATCTTCGCCGGCGGCATGTCGAGGATGCCCATGACGGCCTGCGCGGTCACCGACTTGCCGGAGCCGGACTCGCCGAGCACGGCGAGCGTCTCGCCCGCGCCGACGCTGTAGTTGACGCCGTTGACGGCCTTGACGACGCCGTCCCGGGTGTGGAACTCCACGTGCAGGTCGCGCACTTCGAGGAGCGGGCCGCCGTCCGCCCCGCCCGCACGAGGCGAGGGCGCGGGGGTGGTTTCTTCGATGGTGGTCACGTACGCCTCCCTCAGCGCATCTTCGGGTCGAGGGCGTTGCGGACCGCCTCACCGAGCATGATGAACGCCAGCACCGTGATGCTGAGCATGATCGACGGGTAGAGCATGATGTACCGCGCGACGCGGATCTGGTTGCCGCCGTCGGAGATGTCGTTGCCCCACGATACGCCGTCCAGGCCCAGGCCCAGGAAGGACAGCGTGGCCTCGGCGCCGATGTAGACGCCGAGCGAGATGGTGGCGACGACGATCACCGGGGCCACCGCGTTGGGCAGCACATGGCGGAGGAGGATGCGGCGGGTCCCGGCGCCCAGGGCCTTGGCCGCCTGCACGTAGTCCGCCTGTTTGACGGTGATGACCGAACCGCGCATCACCCGGGCCGTCTGTGTCCAGCCGAGGAAGGCCAGGGCTCCGATGACGACCGGGAGGGAGCGGTCGGTGAAGGAGTTGAGCATCACCATCGCGCCGAGCAGGAACGGGATGCCGAAGAACATGTCCGTGATGCGCGACAGCACGGCGTCGAGCCAGCCGCCGAAGTAACCGGCGAGCATGCCGATCAGACCGCCGAACACGGTCACGACCAGGGCGGTTCCCGCGCCGACGAGGAGCGAGGCGCGCGTGCCGTGGATGGTGCGGGCGTAGACGCTGCGGCCCTGGGCGTCGTAGCCCAGCCAGTCGGCCGCGAAGAGGTGGCCGTAGTTCGGCTGCTGCAGGTAGTGGTTGGCCAGGTCCTTGTCGTTCGGGTCCGCGTCGGTGAACAGGCCCGGGAAGGCGGCCATGAGCAGCAGGATCAGGATCAGCGCCGCGGAGACGATGAACACCCAGTTGGTGCGCAGGTCCCGCCAGGCGTCGCCCCACAGGCTGCGGGTCTTCTCCGGCTTGGGCTCGTCCGGCACGTGCGAGGCGGTGGCGACGACTGCGTCGTCGGCGGTCTTGGTCAGCTCAGGCATAACGGATCCTCGGGTCCAGGACCGCGTAGAGCAGGTCGACGATCAGGCTGGTGAGGAGGTAGACGAGAACGAGGATGGTGACCAGGCCGACGAGCGTGGTGCCCTCGCGGCGCACGATCGACTCGTAGATGGTGCCGCCGACGCCGTGGATGTTGAAGATGCCCTCGGTCACGATGGCGCCGCCCATCAGGGCGCCGATGTCGGTGCCGAGGAAGGTGACGACCGGGATGAGGGAGTTGCGCATCAGGTGCACGCCGACGATGCGGCGGCGGGGCAGGCCCTTGGCGACGGCCGTGCGCATGTAGTCGGCGCGCAGGTTCTCCGCGACCGACGTGCGGGTCAGCCGGGCCACGTAGGCGAGCGACGCGCAGGCCAGCACGAGGGCCGGCATGAGCAGCTGGCTCAGGTTGGTGTCGTCGATGACCGACGGCTCCAGCCAGTTCAGCTGGAAGGCGAACACCACCTGGAAGATGTAGCCGAGGACGAAGACGGGCACCGAGATCAGCAGCAGCGTCAGGAACAGGATGGCGGTGTCGGCCGCCTTGCCCGCGCGCAGGCCCGCGACCACGCCGAGCAGGATGCCGAGGGTGGCCTCGATGGCGAACGCCAGACCGGCCAGCCGCAGCGTCACCGGGAACGCCTCGCCCAGGATGTCGGTGACCGGGCGTCCGCTGGCGATCTGCGTGCCGAAGTCGAAGTGCAGAACGATGTTCCGCATGTAGTCCCAGTACTGGACCAGGACGGGCTTGTCGAGGCCGTACTCGTGCCGCAGCGATCTCAGGACCGCGGGGCTCGCACCCTTGTCGCCGAAGAGCCCTCGCACGGGGTCACCGGGCAGGGCGTAGACCATCAGGAAAATCAGCAGGGTCGTCCCGATGAACACCGGGATCATCTGGAGCAGTCGTCGCACGACATAGCGCCCCATGGTGCCTCCATGTCAGTCACAGCGGCAGGCCCTTTTCACCGCGCACGGACGGACTCCCCGTGGGTCTTCCGTACATGCGCGGCGAAAAGGGCCCCCCGGCCGATCGGCCGACGCCGTGCCGCACCCTCTGCGGGGGCGGCACGGCACACGCTGTCGTCAGCGGTTACTTCTTGACCTGAACGCCGGTCAGGACCGGGTCGCCGTCCTGGGCGTACTTGACTCCGGTGACCTTCTCCGAGTAGCCCGCGTTGACCTTGTAGTACCAGAGCGGGATGCTCGGCATGTGCTCGGGGAGCTTCTTCTCGATCTCCTGGTACAGCTTCTCCGACTCCTCCAGCGTCTTGGCGGAGTCGGCCCGGTCGATCAGCTCGTCGATCTCCTTGTTGGAGAAGCCGCCCTTGTTGCCGTCCGAGTTGGTGCCGAACAGGTCGCGGATGAAGTTGGCGATGAACGGGTAGTCGAGCACCCAGCCGGAGCGGTAGAGCGACTTGACTTCCTTGTTGTCACGGGCGTTGAGCTCCGCCTGGAAGTCCGCCTTGGAGTCGCCGACGCACTCGACGCCGGTCGCCTTGGTGATGGAGCCGCAGACCGCCTCCACCCACTCCTTGTGGCCGCCGTCCACGTTGTACTGGATGGAGATCTTGTTGCCCGGGACGCCGCCGCCCGCCTTGATGAGCTGCTTCGCCTTGGCCGGGTCGTACTTGGTGATGTCGCCGGCGGCGTTCGGCTGGTAGCCGAGGACGCCCTTGGCGACCCAGCCGGTGGCGGGCTCACGGGTGCCCTGGAGCACCGTCTTGGTGATGGTGTCGCGGTCGATCGCCATCGACAGGCCCTGCAGGACCTTGGGGTCGATGTCCTTCCACTGCTTGGTGTAGAAGGCCACCGCGATGGTCTGGATCGAGGAGTACGGCTGGTCCACGGCGCGGTCGCCGAGGTCGGCCTTGTAGACCGGCAGGTCACGCGGGGCGACCTGCCGCATCACGTCGAGGTTGCCGGACTTCAGGTCCTGGTAGGCCGTCTCCAGCTTCGAGTAGTTCTTGAAGATCACGCCGCCGTTCTTGGCCTTGTTCGGGCCCTTGTAGTCGGCGTACCTGGTGACCTCGATCTGCTTCTTGTGCTGCCAGCTGACGAACTTGTAGGGGCCGTTGCCGACCGGCTTCTCACCGGCGGCCTTCGGGTCCTTGTAGAAGGACTCGGGCAGCGGCGAGAAGACCTCGTAGCCCAGCTTGTAGCTGAAGTAGGGCAGCGCCTTCTCCAGCTCGATGGTGAAGGTGGTGTCGTCGACGACCTTCAGGCCGGACATCTCCGTGGCCTTCGGCTTGCCCTTCGCGGGGGCGACGTCGGAGTAGCCCTTGATGTCGGAGAACCAGAAGCTGTTGGTCTGCTTGTTCTCCGGGTTCGCGGCCCAGTTCCACGCCTTGACGTAGGACTCGGCGGTCACCGGGGTGCCGTCGTGGAACGTCCAGCCCGGCTTCAGCTTGACCGTGTAGGTCTTGTTGTCCGTGGTGTCCACGGACTGGGCGTTCATCATGACGAGCTTGCCGCTGGAGTCGTAGTCGACGAGACCGGTGAACAGCGCCCGCGTGACGATGCTGCCGTTGGACTCCATGGTGTTCGCCGGCTGCAGCGGGTTCTGCGGCTCGCCGACCTCGATCGAGAACTTGCCGTTCGGGTCGATCGCGGCCTTGCCGTCGCCCTCGTCACCGCTGCCACCACCACAGGCGGTCGCGCCCAGCGCCACAACCGCGGCAATCGCGACCCACTTGGCGCTCTTCGCACCGCGCATGGGTTCCTCCTCAAGAGTCCAATGGTTCACCGCATGGGTGGGCACGCGACACGGCGCCGTCACCGGTGCCTGGGATGGTCAGGTGCCCCCTCGCTCGTGAGTCGGCGCCTGCAGCGCGTGACCCGTTCAACCGAGCTCTACGCGCCTAACTATCTGCCATGGGCCCTGGCCGAACCACACCCCTGAGGTCTCGGTTCGATCACACCTCGTCCGTACATCTTCCAAAATCCGGACAAAGTGTTTGCCGAAAGATCCCTGCGAAACGGACTTGTTACACATCTATCGGTGGCAGCTGTCCGCATTCCGGACACTCGGCGTGGAAAACCGATTGCGGCCGTCAGGGCCGATGTGCCAAGGGCCGCCGTCGGCGCACCCCTTCGCGGCGCGGGCGGTGTGCGGCAGGTCTCACCCACCGGTCCGGGCCGCCGGCCCGGCCCCCGGACCCGGGCCACCCGGCCGGCCCCGCCCGGCCGGTCAGGCCGGCCCGGCCACGGGCCGGCGCGCGGGAACCGCCGGCCGGCGCAGGCGCGCAGCGGCCGGACTCCCTTCCCACAGCAGCCTAATGGGCGCAACGGGGCGCGCGGGGCCCTCGCCCCGGAATGCAGGGTTTTCCCTCTGCACCCCTGTTTTCTCGCCCTACGTCCCCGGCTGCCCGTTCCCGCCCGGGCCGGGCAGCCGCCGCCACGCGAACCGGGCACCCCGCGACGCGGGGTGCCCGGTGGTGCCGTACGACGGCGTTCCAGCTGTGCTCGGCGCGCGGCCGCGCCCGGCGTGTCGGCCGCGCCCGGCGTGTCGGCCGTGCGTCAGCCGTGCTTGGCGCGGCTCGCGGCGCGGGCGCGCTCGCGCTGGTCGAGGACGACCTTGCGGATGCGGACCGCCTCCGGGGTGACCTCGACGCACTCGTCGTCGCGGCAGAACTCCAGGGACTGCTCCAGCGACAGCTTGCGCGGCGGGACGATCGACTCGGTCACGTCGGCCGTGGACGACCGCATGTTGGTGAGCTTCTTCTCCTTGGTGATGTTGACGTCCATGTCGTCGGAGCGGGAGTTCTCGCCGACGATCATGCCCTCGTACACCTCGGTGCCCGGCTCCACGAACAGCACGCCGCGCTCCTGGAGGTTGGTCATCGCGAACGCGGTGACCGCGCCGGCGCGGTCGGCGACCAGGGAGCCGTTGTTGCGGGTCTGCAGCGGGCCGAACCAGGGCTCGAAGCCCTCGTGGATGGAGTGGGCGATGCCCGTGCCGCGGGTCTGCGTCAGGAACTCGGTGCGGAAGCCGATCAGGCCGCGCGAGGGCACCACGAACTCCATGCGGACCCAGCCGGAGCCGTGGTTGGACATGTTGTCCATGCGGCCCTTGCGGACGCCCATGAGCTGCGTGACCGCGCCCATGTGCTCCTCGGGCACGTCGATCGTCATGCGCTCGACGGGCTCGTACGTCTTGCCGTCGATCTCCCGGGTGACCACCTGGGGCTTGCCGACGGTCAGCTCGTAGCCCTCGCGGCGCATCTGCTCGACCAGGATGGCCAGCGCCAGCTCGCCGCGGCCCTGCACCTCCCAGGCGTCGGGCCGGTCGGTGTCCAGGACGCGCAGGGAGACGTTGCCGATCAGCTCGCGGTCGAGGCGGTCCTTGACCTGGCGGGCGGTGACCTTGCGGTCCTTGACGGCCGCCTTGTTGTCCGCGCCCTTGCCGGTGGCGCCGCGGCCGACCAGCGGGGAGGTGTTGGTGCCGATGGTCATCGAGATCGCGGGCTCGTCGACCGTGATCAGCGGCAGCGGGACCGGGTTCTCCGGATCGGCCAGGGTCTCGCCGATCATGATGTCGGGGATGCCGGCGACGGCGCAGATGTCACCGGGGCCGGCCTTCTCGGCGGGCTTGCGGGTGAGCGCCTCGGTCATCATCAGCTCGCTGATCCGCACGTTCTGCACGGACCCGTCGCGCTTCATCCAGGCGACGGTCTGCCCCTTCTTCAGCTCGCCCTGGTGGACGCGGAGCAGCGCGATGCGGCCGAGGAAGTTGTCGGCGTCCAGGTTGGTCACGTGCGCCTGGAGCGGGGCGCCCTCCTCGTAGGTGGGGGCGGGGATGTGCTCCAGGATCGTGGAGAAGAACGGCTCCAGCGAGTCGGAGTCGGCCGGGACCGTGCCGTCCTGCGGCTTGGTCAGCGAGGCGACGCCGTCCCGGCCGCAGGCGTAGACGATCGGGAACTCGATCTGCTCCTCGTCGGCGTCCAGGTCGAGGAAGAGGTCGTAGGTCTCGTTGACGACCTCGTCGATCCGGGCGTCCGGCCGGTCCGTCTTGTTGATGCACAGGATGATCGGCAGCCGCTGGTGGAGCGCCTTGCGCAGCACGAAGCGGGTCTGCGGCAGCGGGCCCTCGGAGGCGTCGACGAGCAGGACGACGCCGTCGACCATCGACAGGCCGCGCTCGACCTCGCCGCCGAAGTCGGCGTGGCCGGGCGTGTCGATGATGTTGATGGTGATGGGCTCCCCGCCGTCCTTGGGGTGGTACTTCACCGCCGTGTTCTTGGCGAGGATCGTGATGCCCTTCTCACGCTCCAGGTCGTTCGAGTCCATGACACGGTCGTCGACCTGGTCGAGCTGGTGGGCGGCGAAGGCGCCGGCCTGCTTGAGCATGCCGTCGACGATGGTGGTCTTGCCGTGGTCGACGTGGGCGACGATGGCGACGTTGCGGATGTCGTGACGAGTGGACACAGCCATATTGCGGCGTACTCCCGGAGTGGTGAGGACGGCTCTCGCGTACGTCCTCGGTACGCGGGCCCTGCCGGGCTGAACACGCCACGGCCTCACCCCATGGTACGGGGCCGCACCCGTTGAGGTGAGCCGGCGGGGAACGACGCAGGTGAGAGCGCCTTTTCCCGCCCGTCGCCCGCCGTCCGCCGCCCGCCGGACCACCGTCCGCCGCCCGCCGGGCCGCTTGCCGGGCCGTCCGCCGAGGCGCGCCCGGCGGGTCAGCCGGCGGCCGCCCGCTTCGCGCCCTTCGCGAAGAAGCCCATGTCCTCGTAGACCGGTGTGGCGAAGCCGAAGGCGCCCGCGTTGGCGAGGTTCTTCCGGGCGGCGGTGAGCTGGGGGCGCTGGTAGAGCGGGATCGAGCCGGCCACCGCCCAGATGCGGGCGTCCGCCTTGCGGATCAGGGAGCGGGCCTCCTCCTCGTCCAGGGTCGCGACGGCCTGGTCGAAGAGCTGGTCGACCTGGTCGGTGCCGACGCGGGTGTAGTTCTGCTCGACGTTCAGGGAGCCGTCGGCGCCCGGGACCGGCTTGGCGTAGACGGGGCGGGCGTCGGTGGCGGGGAAGGCGGACGCGGGCCAGGAGTACAGGGCGAGGTCGTACGCGCCGGACGCGATGTGGTCCGTGAAGTAGGACTCGTCGGAGACCTTGGAGATGTCCGTGCGGATGCCGACCCGGGCCAGCATCCGGGAGATGCGGCCGGCCACGGTGTGCAGCGTCCCGGAACCCGGGCCCGAGGGGAGCACGAAGCGCAGGGTGAGCCGCTTGCCGTCCTTGGCGAGCGGCGCGGCGGCGCCCGCCGGGACGGCGGTGCCCTTGGGGGCGTACGCGCCGGGCTCGCCGTCCCGCGGCTCGTCGCCGCGCGGGGAGTCCTCCCGCTCCCGGCCGGCCTCGCGGCGCGCCTTGCCGTCGGACCCCTCGCCGCCGTCGTCGCGCTTCCCGCGCTTGTCCTCCCTCTTGTCGTCCTCCCCGACGATGTACGTCCCCTCGGCGCCGCCGTCGGACTCCTTCTCGGCCGCGCCGCCCTCCGGGCCGGCCGCCTTCTCGCCCTTTCCGCGCTTCCCGGCCGGCCCGCCGGGCACCCATCCGGCGTCCCCGAGCAGGGCCCTGGCCTCCTTGGTGTCCTGTTCGCCGAGCGCGCCGCTGTTGTCGGCGTACGCGGCCTGGCCGGGGAGGGCGAGATGGCTGCCGACCGGCGCGGCGGGCAGGCCGAGCGGTTTCAGGACCGTCGCGGCCAGCGCCTCGCGGTCGAGGGCGCGGGCGACGGCCCGGCGGACGCGTTCGTCGGCGAGCGGCCCGTCGGCGCCGTTGAGCGCGAGCTGCGTGTAGGCCGGCTCCAGCGACTTGCGCACCTCGAAGCCGCGCAGGGCCCGGTCCCTCCCGCGGCGGAGTCCGCGGGTGCCGCTCCCCTCGTCCGCGGCCTTCTCGTCGAGGCCGTGGGCGGCCGCCCGGGAATCCGGTGCGCCGGCGGCGGCCGGGCGTCCGGAGCCCGGCCGGGGGGCGCCGGCGGCCCGGGCGGCGGCGGTGACGCGCCGGGCGGTGGCCGGGTCGATCTCGGCCAGGTCGATCCGGCCGGCGGCCAGCGCGGCGGCCCGCTTCCCGCGCGGCACGGCGCGCAGCTCGATCCGGTCCAGCTTGGCCGGCTCGCCCCACCAGCGCGGGCTGCGGGTGAGGACCACCTCGCCGGACCTGCGGACGACCCGTTCGACGGTGAAGGGGCCGGCGGTGACCTTCAGTCTCCGCCGCGCCCCGTCGTTGAAGGCGTCCGGGGTGCCCATGACGTCCTTCGGGTACAGCGGCGTGAACAGCGACCGCCAGTCGGCGTAGGGCCGGCTGAACGTGACCTTGACCTCCAGGTCGTCGGCGCCGCGCTGGATCTTCTCGATGCGGTCGTAGCCGGCGTTGCGGGCGGTCCAGTAGGCGGTGTCCCGGCCGGACAGGGCACGCCACTGGGCGGCGAAGTCGGCGGCGCCGATCTCCCGGCCGTCGCTCCACACGGCCTGCTGGTTGAGCTTGTAGAGGACGACCTGCTTGGGCTCGGTCGCGACGACTTCGGCCGATTCCAGGTAGTCGGGGTTGCGCTCGGGCCGGCCGCTGGCGTTCAGCCGGAACATCGACGGCAGGACGGCCTGGGCGACGCGGGTGGTGGTGTCGTCGGCATCGGACTGGAACGCGTTCAGGGTGTCCGGCACGGCGTCCACCGCCCAGCGCAGCGTGCCGCCGTCGGCCACCCGGGCGCGGGCGGCGGCGGCGATATCCTGCCCGGCCTGCGGCTTGCCGGCCGGGTCCGCGGAGCCGCAGCCGGTGAGCGCGGGCACCGCGAGCGTCCCCGCGGTGAGGAAGGCGGCCGAGCGCATGACCGCGCGCAGTCCGACGCCGTCGTGGGACATCTCTGGTTACCTCCGGGGAGCTGCGGGCGTATTGTCAGCTTTGGGCATATATGAGCTCATCAGATGTATGCGGTCACTGAAGAGGAAAGGCTTCGGGAACGGAGGGCGACACGGCGGCCAGGGACGGGAAGCCCACCCGGGCGGCGCAACGCATCCGGCGGGCGCCGCCACGCGCCTCGGCCGATCGGTGCACATCCCTTCACAGGGCGTGGTGTGACGCGCGACACTCTCAGGCGCATGAACGTTGCCGCCTTGGGCCCGAAGGACCCGTGGAAGCGAGGGCGAGTCATGTCCGTGCACGATGAACTGACGGTGATCCAGCGCTGCCTCGACGACCTGTCCCGGTCGGTGAGCCGCCTGGAACAGCGCGTCGGCGGCGGGAGCCTGGAGATACGCCGGGTGCGCACCGACGCCGACCATCTGCGGGAGAGCGTCGCGCTGCTGCGCGAGGCCACCACCGCTCCCGCCGCTCAGCAGCGCTCCGACCTCGTCACCATCTCCGACACGCCGTACGACTTCTCCCTGTGGACGGACTCGGACGACGAGGGCCTCGGCGCCCGCGACCGCCGCGCCCCGTGAACCCGCACCGACCGGAGTCAGGAATTGGCCACTGGTACGGAACCCCCCGCCACCGATCCCCGTCCCCCTAGCGGCGGCGTCCGCGCCCCGGCGCGCGCCGCGATCGGCGCCCCGCACCTGCGGACCGACCGCTGGTGGCTGGCGCCCGCCGCCACGGCCGCCGGCCTGCTGGCCTTCGTGGTCTACTCGACGTGGCGGGCCTTCGCCGACGCGCACTACTACGCGGCGCCGTACGTCTCGCCGTTCTACTCGCCCTGCCTGGCCGAGCGGTGCGAGCCGATGCGCGCCGGGCCGAACTGGGAGATCTTCGGGAGCTGGTGGGGCCTGTCCCCCGCGATCATCATCCTGGTCTTCCCGCTCGGCTTCCGCCTGACCTGCTACTACTACCGCAAGGCCTACTACCGGGGCTTCTGGGCGTCCCCGCCGGCCTGCGCGGTGGCCGAGCCGCACCGCAGGTACACCGGGGAGACCCGCTTCCCGCTGGTCCTCCAGAACCTCCACCGGTACTTCTTCTACGCCGCGATCCCGGTCGCGGGCATCCTGACCTACGACACCGTGCTCGCCTTCCGCGACGAGCACTACGCGTGGGGCCACATGGGGCTGGGCACCCTGGTGTTCCTGGTCAACATCGTGCTGATCTGGGCGTACACCCTCTCCTGCCACTCCTGCCGGCACATCGTCGGCGGCAAGCTCAAGCACTTCTCGAGGCATCCGGTGCGCTACCGCATGTGGCAGTGGGCCGGGAGGCTGAACGCCCGCCACATGCAGCTCGCCTGGGCGTCGCTGCTGAGCGTGGCGCTCGCCGACCTCTACGTCTACCTCGTCGCGTCCGGTGTCTTCGACGATCCGCGCTTCTTCTAGATGAGTGGGGCCTTGTGATGTCCGTGGTCGACCGGCAGGAATGGGACGTCGTCGTGGTGGGCGCCGGCGGGGCCGGGCTGCGCGCCGCCGTCGAGGCGCGCGAGCGGGGCGCCCGTACGGCGGTGATCTGCAAGTCGCTGTTCGGCAAGGCGCACACGGTGATGGCCGAGGGCGGCATCGCGGCCGCGATGGGCAACGTCAACGCGGGCGACAACTGGCAGGTCCACTTCCGCGACACCCTGCGCGGCGGGAAGTTCCTCAACCAGTGGCGGATGGCCGAGCTGCACGCGCGGGAGGCCCCGGAGCGGGTGTGGGAGCTGGAGACCTGGGGCGCGCTGTTCGACCGGACGAAGGACGGCCGGATCTCGCAGCGCAACTTCGGCGGCCACGAGTACCCGCGCCTGGCGCACGTCGGCGACCGCACGGGCCTGGAGCTGATCCGCACGCTCCAGCAGAAGATCGTCGCGCTCCAGCAGGAGGACCACCGGGAGACCGGGGACTACGAGTCCCGGCTGCGGGTCTTCCAGGAGTGCACGGTGACGCGGATCCTCAAGGACGGGGACCGGGTCTCGGGGGTCTTCGGCTACGAGCGCGAGACGGGCCGCTTCCTCGTCCTCGAAGCGCCCGCCGTCGTGCTCGCGACCGGCGGCATCGGCAAGTCCTTCAAGGTGACGTCGAACTCGTGGGAGTACACCGGCGACGGCCACGCGCTGGCCCTGCTGGCCGGGGCGCCCCTGCTGAACATGGAGTTCGTGCAGTTCCACCCGACGGGGATGGTCTGGCCGCCGTCGGTGAAGGGCATCCTGGTCACCGAGTCGGTGCGCGGCGACGGCGGGGTGCTGCGCGACCGCGACGGCCGGCGGTTCATGTTCGACTACGTCCCCGACGTCTTCAAGGAGAAGTACGCCGAGACGGAGGAGGAGGCCGACCGCTGGTACGACGACCCGGACCACCACCGGCGTCCCCCCGAGCTGCTGCCCCGCGACGAGGTGGCCCGGGCGATCAACACCGAGGTGAAGGAGGGCCGGGGCTCCCCGCACGGCGGCGTGTTCCTGGACGTGTCGACCCGGATGCCCGCCGAGGCGATCAAACGCCGGCTGCCGTCGATGTACCACCAGTTCAAGGAGCTGGCCGACGTCGACATCACGGCCGAGCCGATGGAGGTCGGGCCCACCTGCCACTACGTGATGGGCGGCGTCGCGGTCGACTCGGACACGGCGGCGGCGCGCGGGGTGCCGGGCCTGTACGCGGCCGGTGAGGTGGCGGGCGGTATGCACGGCTCCAACCGCCTCGGCGGGAACTCCCTGTCCGACCTGCTGGTCTTCGGTCGCCGGGCGGGCCGGTACGCGGCCGAGTACGCGGCGGGCACGGCCGGGGCGCGGCCCCGGGTGGACGACGTCCAGGTCGACGCGGCGGCACAGGAGGCCCTGCGCCCGTTCTCGGCCCGGGCCGCGGAGCCGGCCGACGGCCCGCCGGAGAACCCGTACGCCCTCCACCAGGAGCTCCAGCAGACGATGAACGACCTGGTCGGCATCATCCGCCGCGAGACGGAGATGAAGCAGGCCCTGGAGAAACTCGCCGAGCTGCGGGCACGGGCCCGCAGGGCCGGCGTGGAGGGGCACCGGCAGTTCAACCCGGGCTGGCACCTCGCGCTCGACCTGCGGAACATGCTGCTGGTCAGCGAGTGCGTGGCACGGGCGGCGCTGGAGCGCACCGAGTCGCGCGGCGGGCACACCCGCGAGGACCACCCGTCGATGGACCGCAAGTGGCGCCGGATCACCCTGCTGTGCCGGCTCACCGACCCCGCGGGCGGACCGGCGGTGACCGACCCGGCGCACGGCCGGATCACCCTGGAACGGGAGACCACCGACCCCATCCGTCCGGACCTGCTCGCCCTGTTCGCCAAGGAGGAGCTGGTCAAGTACCTCACCGAAGAGGAGCTGTACGAGTGAGCAGCTACCGGGCCCGCTTCAAGGTGTGGCGGGGAGACGCGTCGGGCGGCGGTCTGGAGGACTTCGCGGTCGAGGTCAACGACGGCGAGGTGGTGCTCGACATCATCCACCGCCTCCAGGCCACCCAGGCGCCGGACCTGGCCGTGCGCTGGAACTGCAAGGCGGGCAAGTGCGGCTCGTGCTCGGCGGAGATCAACGGGCGGCCCCGGCTGATGTGCATGACCCGCATGTCGGTCTTCGACCGGGCGGAGACGGTCACGGTGACGCCGCTGCGCGCGTTCCCGGTGATCCGCGACCTGGTCACGGACGTCGGCTTCAACTACGTCAAGGCCAGGCAGGTGCCCGCCTTCGTGCCGCCCGCCGGGCTCGGCCCCGGCGAGTACCGCATGATGCAGGAGGACGTGGACCGTCCCCAGGAGTTCCGCAAGTGCATCGAGTGCTTCCTGTGCCAGAACACCTGCCACGTGGTCCGCGACCACGAGGAGAACAAGCAGGCGTTCGCGGGCCCGCGTCTGCTGATGCGGGTCGCGGAGCTGGACATGCACCCGCTGGACGCGGCCCGGGAGACGGGCCTGGACCGCAAGCGCACGGCCCAGGACGAGCACGGCCTCGGCTACTGCAACATCACCAAGTGCTGCACGGAGGTCTGCCCCGAGGGCATCAAAATCACCGACAACGCGCTGATCCCGCTGAAGGAGCGGGCCGTGGACCGCAAGTACGACCCGCTGGTGTGGCTGGGCTCGAAGATCAGGAGGCGTTCCCCGGCGCGCTGACGGCCCGCCGCAGGCCCTCCCCGCGCGCCCCGGTCCCCGCCTCCCGCCCCCTCCCCCGCGCGTCGCCCGCCCGGCGCCCCCGTCCCGGTCGCGGAGCCGGGTCCCTGCCCCTACGCTCCGGAATGTGACGCGATCCTCGATACGGGGGCGGCCGCGGGGCACCACGTCGCACCGGTCCGTGCGGGTGGCGCACGCCGTGCTGGGCGGTACGGCCGGGGTGGTGTGGCTGGTGTTGCCGGCGGTGACGCGGGACAGCGACGTTCCGGTCGCGGTCGAGCCGGACCGGCCCGCCGCGAGCGCCGTCGCGCGGGACGCGCGGAACGGGGAGGACGACGGGACGTCGGCCGCCGACCTGGTGCTGCCGCTGGTCACCGCGGGCGCGGTGGCCGTCCTGGCGGGCTACGGCCGGCTGCGCCGCATCCGGCGCGCCCGGACCCGCACCACTCCCGGCGGGGCGGCCGTCGAACCGCCCGTGCCGCCCCTGGCCGACCTGGACGGGTCCGCCCGGGCGGCGCTGGTCGAGGCCGACGACTGCGTGCGCACCAGCCGGGAGGAGCTGGGCTTCGCCGAGGCCCGGTCCGGCGCGGCGGCCGTCGCGGACTTCGCGCGGGCCGTGCGGGAGGCCGAGGCCGAGCTGTCGGCCGCGTTCCGGATGCGGCAGCGGTACGACGACGGTCTGCCCGGGGAGGCCGCGGCCCGCCGGCACGCGCTCGCGGGGATCGTCGGGCGGTGCCGGGAGGCGGGACGGCGGCTGGACGCGGAGGCCGGCGCGTTCGACCGGCTGCGCGGCCTGGCGGCGGACCCCGGGGCGGCGCTGGAGGTGGCGGAGGCCCGGTTCCGGGAGCTGACCGGCCGTACGGGCGCCGCGCAGGCGCTGCTCGCGGATCTCGGCGGGCGGTACGCGCCGTCCGCCACCGCCCCGGTCGCCGGGTACGCCGAGCGGGCCACGGACCGGCTGGTGTTCGCCACCGCCCGCCTCAACCGGGCCCGCCAGACGGCCGACGCCGGCGACCGCGCCCGGGCGGCCGGCCATCTGCGCGCCGCCGAGGGCGCCGTCGCCCAGGCCGCCGTCCTCGTGGCCGCCGTCGGACGGCTCGCCGCCGCCCTGGCCACGGCCGCCGCGCTCGTGCCGGCCGCCCTCACCGGCGCGGAGGCGGAGCTGGCGGGGGCGCGGGAGGGGCCGGCGCGCGCCCCGGCGGCCGCTGCGGAGGTGTCCGCCGATGAGCCGCGGACCCGGATCCCGCACGCCGACGCGGCCCTGGCCGCCGTGCGCGAGGAGCTGACGGGCGGGCCGTACGATCCGCTGGGCGCGCTGCGCCGGATCGTGCGGGCCGTCACGCCGCTCGCCGCCGGGCGGGCCGGGGTGCTGCCGGTGGCCGCCCTGCTCGTCGCCCGCGCCGCGGCCGGCGCCGCGGCCGGCTTCGTCGCCACGCACCGCGGCGCCGTGCGCGCCGAGGCCCGCACCCGGCTGGCGGAGGCCGAACGGCTGCTCGCCGCGGACCCGCCGCACCCCCTGGCCGCCGACGCGCTGGCCCGCCGGGCCCGCGAACTCGCCGAGCAGGACGTACGCCGCCACCGCCGCCCGGCCGCCGAGGCGGACGCCGTCCTCGGCGGGATCCTCCTGGGCGGGGCCCCGGACGGCGGACCGCCGCCGAGCTTCGGGGGGCCGCGCACCCGGGCCCGCCGCGCGGCGCCGCCGTGAGGACGGGCCCCGGCGGCGCGCCCCCGGAACCCGGACCCGTGGGCCCTCCGGCGTCAGAACAGGCTCAGCAGCGCCTCCGCCGGATCCGTCAGGCCGCTGTCGCCGCCCGGGAGGGGCAGCTCGAACCAGACCGTCTTGCCGTGCGGGGTGCGGCGTGACCCCCAGGCCGCGCTGAGCAGGCCGACCAGCTGCAGTCCGCGGCCGCCCTCGTCGGTGTCGCGGGCGCGCCGGCGGCGCGGCTGGACCAGACCGGCGTCCCACACCTCGCACACCAGCGTGCGGTCCAGCAGCAGGCGGAGCCTGATCTCGCCCTCGCCGTAGCGCAGCGCGTTGGTGACCAGCTCGCTGACCAGCAGCTCGGTGGTGTCGACCAGCGGCTCCAGGTCCCAGCTGAGCAGCTGGCCGCGCGCGTACTCGCGGGCCCGGCCCACGCTGCGCGGCTCGCGCGGCAGGGTCCAGTCGCCGACGGACTCGGCGGGCAGGCCCTGGACACGTGCCATCAGCAACGCGATGTCGTCCTCGCCGTGGTGGGTGTCGAGGGTGCGCAGGACGTGGTCGCAGACGTCCTCCAGGGACCGGACGGCGCCGGTGCCGACGGCCGGGCGGGCGGGATCCGTCAGCGCCCCCACGAAGGCCTGGAGCCCCTCGTCCAAGGGGTGGTCGCGGGATTCGACGAGTCCGTCCGTGTAGAGCGCGAGCAGGGCGCCCTCGGGCAGCTCGACCTCCACCTCCTCGAAGGGCTCGCCGCCGACGCCGAGCGGCATGCCCGGCGGCACGTCGAGCATCAGCGCCGACTCGCCCGGTTCGACCAGGACGGGCGGCAGGTGGCCCGCGTTGGCGAAGGTGCAGCGCCTGGTCACCGAGTCGTAGACCGCGTAGATGCAGGTCGCGAGGTACACCTCCGACAGGTCGGCCTCGCGGGGGCGGCGGGCGGCGCGCGTCGCCTGCTGCACGCCGCCGGGCGCGCCGAGGCCCCGCGCGATCTCGTCCAGCTGGGACAGCACCTCGGCCGGCTCGAGGTCGAGCAGCGCCAGCGTCCGCACGGCGGTGCGCAGTTCGCCCATGGCGACGGCGGCGCGCAGGCCGCGGCCCATGACGTCGCCGACGACCAGCGCGGTGCGGTGGCCGGGGAGTTCGATGACGTCGAACCAGTCGCCGCCGACCTCGCTGGGCCGGCCGGTGGCCGCGTTGCCGGGCAGGTAGCGGCAGGCGATGTCGAGGCCGGAGGCCTCCGGGTCGCCGGGCGGCAGCAGGGACCGCTGCAGTATCAGCGCGCGCTCGTGCTCCCGCCGGTACAGCCGGGCGTTGTCGATGCAGACGGCGGCCCGGGCGGCGAGTTCAACGGCCAGGTCGCGGTCCCGGTCCCCGAACGGCTCGCTGCCCTTGGTGCGGGCGAACTGCGCGAGTCCCACGACGGTGTCGTGCGCGACCATCGGCACGGCGAGCGTGGACTGCACCAGGCCGCCCTCCTCGCCGGGGACCAGGCGCGGGCGGGCGGCGCGCAGGGCGTCCGCGCAGGGCGAGTTGAAGGGGTAGTGGTGCACGGCGCCGACCTCGACGGGCGCGCCGGTGCCGCTGAACGGCGCGTCGGAGACGGCGCTGGCGAAGGCGACGCGGCGCAGTTCGGCGCTGCCGTCGGCGAGGCCGGGCGGGGTCTCGTCGCCGGCCAGCAGCCCCTGGTAGAGGTCGACGGTGGCGAGGTCGCAGAAGCCGGGGACGACGACGTCGAGGAGTTCGCGGGCGGTGGTCTCCAGGTCGAGGGAGTTGCCGATGCGGGCGCCGGCCTCGTTCAGCAGGGCGAGATTGCGCCGTGCGGCGGCGGCCTCGCGGGCGGCGGCGCGGCGGGCGGTGATGTCGGTGCCGAGCCAGGCGACGCCGATGGGGCGGCCGGGGCCGCTGTGCACGCGGTAGAGGTTGACGGACCAGTGGCGGCGCTCGTCGGAGCCGGGCACGAAGCCGGTGACGTGCATGTCCGTGACGGAGTCGCCGGTCTCCAGGACGCGTCGCAGGGTCGCGGCGACCCGCTCGGCCTCCGGGCGCGGCAGGTAGTCGTGGACGCCGCGGCCGCGGTGGTCGTCGGGCGTGCCGCCGAAGGTGGAGGCGAACCGCTGGTTGGCGCGGCGCACCCGGAGGTCGGTGTCGATCAGCAGGAAACCGAACGGGGACTGGCCGAATATGGCCTGTGAGGCGGCGAGGTCCGTCTCGATGCCGCGCAGGGTGCGCACGTCGACGACGATGCAGACGGCGGCCTTCTCGCCGCCCTCGGTGCGCGTCGGCATGACGTACACCTCGGCGAGACCCTGCCGTCCGCGTGCGCCGCCGGCGCCGCCGGGCGTGCGGAAGGGGACCACGCCGGTCCACTCCCGGCCGTCGAGGATCTCGGCCATCTTGCGGTGGCCCCGCTCGCGCAGGTCCGGGTCGACGAGCGCCTCGATGGGGTCCATGCCGACGGCCCGCCCGGCGGGGATGCCGAAGAGCTGCTCGGCGCGCAGGCTCCACTGGTCGATCAGCCCGTCGGGGCCGATGGAGAAGGACGCGACCTTGATGTAGTCGTAGATCGAGCCGGGCGGACTGCTCTGCCACATGGCGTCTCCGGGGAGCGCCTCACCGGCCCCGAGGCCGTTCGCGGCCTTTGCCCTCGCGCCGCCCGACGGGTCCTTGGACTCCGTGGCCTTCGCTGGTATCTCGCTCACGCGAACCGTCCCCTCCAGCTCACCGCGTCCGGCACCGGTCACCGGGTGCGGCTGCCCGCAGTATCCAGCACTACGGCGCCACTCGACACGGTGTTCACGATCACAGCACGGTCCCGATGCTTTCCGGACCGATCTGTGACGACACTTCCAGTCTTCTAACCAGCAGACACGCCATCGAACCACGTCCGCCACCCACCGCCACCGGTCGGTACCGGCCGGTCGGCGGGGCGGGGGCGCGCGTACAGCGTCCGGGGGACGGATTCCGGGTCGCACCGGGACGGATTCCGGACCGTGCGGGGGACGGATTCCGGATCGCCGGGAACGGAATCCGTCCGGCCGCGCGGGACTCCTGACGGCGGTGGGGCCCCGGCTCCGCGCGTCACCGGGGTACCGCGAGGCGTCACCGGGGTACCGCGAGCTCGAACCACACGGTCTTGCCCGCCGGGCACGGCCGGATGCCCCAGCGGTGCGCGGAGGAAGCCACCAGGTGCAGGCCCCGGCCGCTCTCGTCCTCGGGGCGGGCGACGCGCTCGCGGGGCAGGTCCGGAAGGGAGTCGGAGACCTCGACGAGCAGGACGCCGTCCCGCTCGCAGGGGTGGGTCAGGCGGAGGCCGATGGGGCCGGTGGCGTACCGCAGGGCGTTGGTGACCAGCTCGCTGACCAGGAGGGCGGCGAGGTCGCCGAGGCTGTCCAGGCCCCAGGCGCCGAGCCGGCCGCGGACGGCGGACCGGGCGTTGTGCACGGCGTCGGGTTCCGCGGGGAAGGACCACTCGGCGTGGTGGTCCTCGGTGTCGGTCACGCCGATCACTTCCCAGGCCAACGAACCCGCCCATGTCCGGTCTCATGGGGTCAATGGGCACATACCCGATATCCGGGGCGGGGTACCGCGGACGAGGGCGCCCGGCGGCACGGACGACGGACGAGGCGCGCCCGCACGTCCGCGGACCCGCCCTCCGCCCCGGCACGCACCCGGGATGCGCCGGGCGTCCCCCGCGCCCCGGCGCGTTCCGTGGGCGCCGCGCCGGGCGTCTCCTGCACCGGGCCCGCGCTCCTTCAGCGTCCGGCCGGGCCCTCGGTCCTCCCGAGCGCGCCGCCGGGCAGGCCCAGGTGGGCCAGCGTCCGCCGGACCGCCGGGACGTCCTGGTCGAGCCAGTCGACGTCGCCGGTCTCCTCGGGCGTCAGCCAGCGCAGTTCGTCGTGGTCCTGGAGGGGTTCGGGGGCGGCGGATCCGGGGCGCAGACGGGCGGTCCAGACGTGCAGGACGTACGGCGGCCGCAGCGGCCACTCCCCCGGGACGCGCTCGCCGGGCTCGGCGTCGACGCCGAGTTCCTCGCGCAGCTCGCGCACGAGGGCCGCGTCGGGCGTCTCGCCGGGTTCCACCTTGCCGCCGGGCAGCTCCCAGCGTCCGGCCAGGTCGGCCGGTGCGCTGCGGCGCGCGGCGAGCAGGCGCCCGCCGTCGAACAGGGCGGCTCCCACCACCACGATCGGTACCGTCATGCGCCGGAGCCTACGGGAGCGTCGGGAGCCCCGGCGAAGGGGCGGGTCCCGCCCGTCAGTCGGCGGCGTTCGTTCCGTTCTGGCCGATCCTCTCGACCCAGTAGAGCTGTTTCGGCCCGCGGCCGTCGAGACTGTCCGCGATCTTCTGGGCCTCGGCGCGGGTGGCGTATCTGCCCACCCGGTAGCGATTGCCGTTGTCGTCCTGCCTGATGACGAGCCAGGGAAGTGTGACCGTGCTGTCGTTCATCGCGCCCCTCCACTTCCCGCCCACGGCCTGTGCCGCGTCCCGCCCGGTAAGGAAACCGCAGTCCGCATATGCCCGAGCCTACGCCTAACCTTTACGCAGCGAATACGGGTTTTCACCAAGAGGTACGCAACCGGCCAGAACGCAGGGGGCGCACACAGCGGAACGCGCCGCCTTCGCACGCCGACGTGTCCGGTCAGCGGCGTGGCGAGCGCGTCCGGGCCGACCTGCGAGAACGGCCGGATTGCAACGGCGCCGGGGCGCGGCGCGGCGGAGCCGATCGGTGATCCGCCGCGCCCCGGGGGGCGTGGGAGGCGCGCGAAGGTGTGCGCTATCTCACGGGGAGGTGATACGCGACCCGGTAGCGGTCGGCCGGGATGACCACGTCGGCCGTCTCGACCGCGCGCCCGGAGGCGTAGAAGGTGCGCTGGACGACCAGGACGACGTGCCCGGGCACGCCCCCGAGCGCGAGCAGTTCCTCGGCGAGGCCGGGGCGGGCGCCGACCTCCTCGGTGACGTTGTCCACGACGACGTCGATGGCCGCCATCCGCTCGACGACGCCCATGCCGCCGAGCGGCCCCTCCTCGGGCAGCATTACCGGCGTACGGCCGGTCAGGGCGAGGGGCTCCCAGGAGGTGGAGAGCATCATCGCCTCGCCGCCGTCCCGGAAGACGTACCTGGTGCGCATCACCCGGTCGCCGGGCTCGATGCCGAGCCGCTCGGCGACGGCGCCGCTCGCCTCGGTCTGCTCGCTGCTGGACTCCCAGGTGCCGCGCGCGGCGGCGTCGGCCTGTTCCTGGCGGAAGGGCGTGGCCCCGCCGGCCGGGCGGTACCCGGAGCGGGCGATGCGCCGCGGCACGGGCCGCTCGCGCACGTACGTCCCCGAGCCGGAGCGGCCCTCGACCAGCCCCTCGGCCATGAGCACCTTGCGGGCCTCCAGCGCGACGGTGTCCGAGACGCCGTACTCCTCGCGGATCCTCGCCTGGGAGGGGAGACGAGTGTGCGGGGGCAGCAGACCGTCGACGATCTTCTTGCGGAGATCACCCGCGACACGCAGGTACGCCGGCTGCTCACCGAATGTCACTGGCCGCTCCCCTCAGGCTGTACAGACAGCAACAGCGTCGCAACCGTGGGTTGTCCCGGGCAAGTAAAGGCCAGAGAATCACTCGATGTGATGACATGAGGCGGTGAGGGGTTTTACGCAGGCACTTTCTCCTCGCCGTCGCCGCCGTCACGCCCCGGTCTCCGCGTTCCCCGCACCGCCCGCCGCCCTCCTCGTACGACGGCGGTGTCGCGGTCGGCCCCGGAGCCTTGCGCGCGGTGACCGGCCGGTGGGGGCCGGCGAGGTCGTGGCCCCGGTCGCAGTGCTGGTGGAAGGCGCCGTCGTCGGCGGCCCCGGCCCGCTCTTCGCGCGCGGGGCGTCGACGGGGTCCGCGCGGCCGCCCGGCGCCGGGTCAGCCGCGCGCCCGCTCCGCTCCCGCGTCCGTCCGGCCCGGCCCTGCGTCGGGGTGGGGCAGCAGGACGTTCCAGAGGTGGGGCAGGAAGTCCGGCAAGCGTCACTTCGGGTCGCGGGCGGCCAGGGTCTCGAAGCCGGCCGTCGCGGCCACGACGACCGCGGCGAGCGCGGACCGTGACAGACCGGGCGGCGGTTCGCCCGACCGTTCGGCCTCCGCCAGGACGCCGCGCACCCATGCCTCCCACCGCTTCCACAGCCCGGTCCCGCCCTTGCGGGTGACGTCCACGTCCAGCCGGAAGCCGGCCCGTACGACGGCGTCGGCCGTGATGCCCTCCACGAGGGCGTGGGTGGCCTCGGCCAGAAGGCGCAGCGCCGGCCGGTCCTCGCCGTGCCGCGCCCGCTGGAGGATGAGGTCCAGACGGGCTCCGGCCTCGGCCACGACCGCCTCCGCCAGAGCGCCCTTGCTGGAGGAGTGGAAGTGCAGGGCTCCCCTGCCGACACCGGCGGCGTCGCTGATCGCGGGGAGCGACGCACAGGCGTAGCCCTCCCGGGCGAAGGTCTCCGCGGCGACCCGCAGCAGCGCCTGCCGGGTGCGGATCGCGCGCTCCTGCCTGACCATCCATGCCTCCCGGCGTCGGACTTCCCCCACGGCCGGCAGGAGGACCGGTCCGCTCGCCCTCCCGCGGTGCCTTTGGCGGTGCCTCCGAGGAGATTAACGAACCGCATGAGCGGTTTTGAAGAGAACCCTCGCGGACCCGGCGGTTTCGCGTACGGGACGGTTCGCGCACCGGTCGGCGGTTGTGCGCAGCGGGCGGGGCCCGCTCAGCCCTCGGCCGCCCCGGCCCCGGTCGCGGCCGAGGTCTCCCGCACCTCCGCGATGACCCGCCGGCCCCGGTCGGGCGCGGTGTCCAGCTGGACGAGCACCGCGGGGGCGGCGATGGCCGGGAGGATGTGGTTGAAGAGGGACGACGCGCGTTCTTCCAGGTCGGCCCAGTTGGACGCGGCCTGCGAGACGAACTGGATGCCGACCCAGGAGCCGAGGACGACCTGGGCGGTCTCCTCCGGCACGACGTGCGGCAGGACCTCGCCGCGGTCCTTGGCCTCGGTGAGGTAGTCGACCATGAGTGCCGACCAGGCGGGCCAGGAGCTGCCGAACTCGTCCCTGCCCTGGAGGTCGGCGGAGAGCCGGACGCCGGCCAGGAGCAGCGGCTCGTGCGGAAGCCGGGCGGCGAGCGTCATGCCCGTGTCCACCCACTCCTGGAGCTTGAGGCCGCGGGCCACGTGGTACTCGGGGCTTATCTGGGCCTCCAGTACGCCCCGGGCGAGCGCCGCCTTGGAGTCGAAGTGGAAGTACAGGGCGCCCTTGGTCACCTGGGCCCGGTTCAGGATCTCGGCGATCGTGGCTGCCGCGTACCCGCGTTCGGCGAAGACGGCGGCGGCGGCCTCCACGACGGCGCGGCGGGTCCGGATCGCACGCTTCTGCTGACCCATGGGCCCTCCTGAAAACAAAACCGAACAAGATGTATCTTAGCGCACGGCCGCTCTCGCATCCGGGTCCGAGTTCCGTACCGCGTACGGGCCGTGGGCCCACCGGGCCGTGCGTCCGCCGTCCACCGCCGGCGCGGTCCCGGCGACGAACGGGGCGCGGTCGCCGCACAGCCAGGCCGCCGCCTCGGCCCCTTCCTCGGCGCGCCTCCGTCCGTCCTCCACTCGCCCGGTGGAGATGCCGACGGCCTTGGCCCCACCCCGCCCCGGCGCTGTGACGGCGACCGGCACGGCGACACCCGTTTCGAGGTCACCGGCCGGTGGCCGCGCGCCCCCGCCTCCTTCCGGAGCGCCGCCCGGTGAGGCCGGACGCCGAGCGGGGTGAGCGCGACGGCTGCGCCACGACACGAGGACTCAGGACACCGGGCCGGCGTCGCCGCCGCGGCGCAGGGCGCGGGCACACCACCAGATCGCCGCGGCGTTGGCCGACGCGCCGAGGACGACTGCGGCGATCAGCGTCGCAGGGCCGTCCCCGGGCAGCGCCAACGCCACCAGGCCGACCGGAGCGGCGGCAAGCAGCGGTACGACCGCCGCCATGGACTCGCCCGTGTCGTCGGCGGCGGTCACGGCGAACGCCCCTATGAGCAGGGCCGCACAGAGCACGAGATAGGCGAGGGCGATGATGTCACCGACAGCCTTGTTCGGGCGACGGGCGGAGGATCGGTCGGAAACGGTCACGATGGTGCGTCCTTCGCTGATGTGAGCGGGCCGAACGGGTCACAGGCAGTGGTCGGGCGGGACGGGGCGGGCAAGGCCGAGGTCGTAGGCGAGGATGGTCGCCTGCACCCGGTCACGCAGTCCCAGCTTGCGCAGCAGTGCGTTCACGTGGGATTTCACCGTGCCCACGGCGATGCCGAGGTGCTCGGCGATCTCCCTGTTGGTGAGTCCGGCTGCGATCAGGGTCAGGACGTCGCGTTCGCGGCCGGTCAGGCTGTCCAGCCGGCGCACGGCGTTCGCGGCTCCGGGGCCGCTGCCGGTGACGGGTACGGACGTGGTGGCGTAGTGGCCGATGAGCCGGCGGGTCGCGGTCGGGGAGAGCACGCTTTCGCCTGCGGCCACCACCCTGATGCCTTGCAGCAGTTCGGAGGGGCGTACGTCCTTGAGCAGGAAGCCGGAGGCGCCGGAACGCAGCGCGTCGAACACGTAGGCGTCGAGGTCGAACGTGGTCAGCACCAGGACCCTGGGCGCGTCCTGGCGGCCGGTGACGATCCGGGTGGCGGCGATGCCGTCCAGTTCGGGCATGCGCACGTCCATGACGACCACGTCGGGTGCCAGTTCCTCGGCCAGCCGTACTGCTGTGGCCCCGTCGGCGGCCTCTCCGACGACGGTCATGTCCTCCTCGTTGTCGATCACGGCGGCGAAGCCCGCCCGTACGACGCCCTGGTCATCGGCGACCAGCACTCTGATGCTCACGGGTTCCTCTGCTCTTCCCCACCCTGTTCGCAGGTGGCCGGTGATGTGTTCGCGGCGGTCCGGGGTGTCCTGGTCCGCGCGAAGGGCAAGGTCAGACCGACCGTTCCGGGAAGCTGGGCGGTGACCGTGCCGCCGAGGGCCGAGACCCGGGCGGCCAGGCGCTCGCACACCGCGGGGCCGGCCGCGCGGGGCACGCCTGTGGCCGTCAGCGTCAACGCGCCGTCGCGGGCATCGATCTCGATCACCGCGGGCGCCTCGCCGCCGGCGGTGAGCATCGTCTCCGCGGCGTGGTAGGCAGCCAGGTCGACCGCGGTGGGCAGGCGGTCCGGCACGCGGTCGGTCACCCGTATCTCCACGTCACGGCCGGTGGCACGGCACTGACCGGCCAGCAGGTCCAGGGCTTGCGAGGTGGGCCGGGGCCGCAGTCGCTGCCCGGGGCCCTCTTCCCGGGCCGTGTCGAGCAGGGCGCGCATCGCGGCCAGGGCCGCACGGGCGCGTTCGGCGGTCGCTTCGAGCTCACCGGCCTGAGCTTCGCGGATCATTTCGGCGGTGCGTGCCAGCACGGTGGTCTCCAGCCCGGCGGCCATGCGGCGGCGCTCGGCCCAGGCGTCCCGGACCGCCTCCGCGGTCCAGGTGGCGAGGCGTTCCTCGTGTTCCCGGCGGGTGGCCCGGTCGCGTCGGCCCCACAGGGCGCCGGCCCGGCGAGCGGTGTGGACGGCGGCCCAGACCCCAGCCGTCGACAGAGCGACGACGCCCCAGAGCGGAATCGGCGTGTCCCTCTCCAGGAGGGCGGCGGTCACGGCGACCGCGTGCACCGCGACGGCCGCGGCCGGGAAGAGCGAGCGCGGGCGTCCGTCCGCGGAGCGAGGGCCGGCGGTACCGGTCGCCTCGGCGGCGAGCGCCGCACCCGTGGCGAGCAAGCCCAGCACGGGCGGGAGAGCGGCCGGACCGGCGTAGTCGCTCACGGCCATCGCCACCGGCCACAGCAGGGCGAGGGCGCACAGGACGCCGTGGGCGGCGCGGCGTGCCCGCCGCAGCCACAGGAGCGTGATCGCTTGCGCAGCGGCCAGCAAGGCGAAAAGGACGCCCGCGGACACGTGCTCACCGGATGACGGGGCCTCGGCCCGGACGACCAGCACCGGCAGCAAGGGCTGCACGATGAGACCGACAGCCGCAGTCACCTGCGCCAGGCGATGGCTGCGCGGTACGGGCCGCCCCACCGGGGCGGCGGTCCGTCCGGGGAAGGCGGCGCGCACCTCCCAGCCGCCCTCGGCTGTCGGACCGGTGGTCAAGGTGCCGCCGGCCTCCCGTGCTCGGGAGCGGAGGAAGCCTTCACCGCGTCCTCCGCCGAGTCCCGCGCCGGGCATCACCGTGCCGGGAACCGGCGCGTCGCTGGTGACGACGACCTCCGTACGGGCGTCGCCGTACCGGCAGAGCACCCTCGTGCGCGCGCCGGGTGCATAGCGCGCGGCGTTGGTCAGCGCCTCGCGCACGATGCCGTAGGCGGCGTCCGCGACACCGCCCTCGGGCAGGGCGTCGATCTCGCAGTCCACCGGCCGGCCCAGTCGGCGGAACCCGGCCACCAGTTCGAGCAGCCGCTCTTCCGGCGTGGGCCGGCGTGCGGAAGAAGGAGCCGGTGCCCGGACGGCGCCGAGCGCCCGGGTGACCTCGTGACCGGCCTCGACGGCGAACCGGGCCGCCTCCTCGCCGAGTTCGGGGCGGCGTCCGCGCAGCCCGAGTGCCGCGCCCACGGTGACGACCACGGCCGTCAGGTGGTGGGCGCTGACGTCGTGCAGTTCGCGCTCCATGCGGCGCCGCTCGGCTGCCGGCAGCCGGCGGCGCTCGGACTCGGCCCGTTTCAGGCGCTGCTCGGCCGCTCGCCGGGCACGACGCGTTCGCCGGGCCAGCAGGCCGCTGACGCAGGCGGCGGCGTACACCAGCGCGGTGAGGACCATGTCGAGTCCGTCGTCCTGACGCAGCCCGTGCAGGCTCAGATCGTGCAGGGACTGCCAGGCGGCCAGAGCCGACACGCACAGCAGGGCGGTGAAGGTGTCCCGTTCGGCCGCCACGGTGAACAGGGCGAGAGCGACGCCCGCGGTCCCGAGCACTGCCATCGCCCCGGCGGGAAGCGGCCCGGCGCCCAGGGCACAGGCGGCGGCGACGACGACGAGCGCGGTCACCGGGCGGGCGCGTCGCAGGGCGAGAACGGCCGCCACCGGTCCGGCCACCAGAGCGGCCACGAGAAGGTCGGACCCGGACGGGACCTTCCCGTACACGAGCGCCGTCCCGGGCCACACTGCGGCCTGGACGCATATCAGCAGGGCCGGAATCGTCCGGTCAGCGATCTGTTTCATGACACGTCGAGGCCATGGCCTCATCGGTGCGGCCTGACTCCGGCTCAGGGCGGACTCCGTTCTCCAACCCGGGTTACAGATCTCCGGCCCGGGTCACCGATCTCTCCGGCCCGGGTCACGGATCTCCGACCCGGGTGGCAGACGCGGGCCGGTCGTGAATCCGCGGTCGGCTTCGCACGAGCCGGCCGTCCTCGCCTCGGATCCTTCCGCTCCGTACCGGCAAAGGCCCCTGGCCCGTTTCTTCACGCCAGGGGACCTTTTTCGAATCGTGACGGCGGCACCGTCGGTCACCGGCCGGTCCCGCTCCCCGTGCCCCGCACCGCGTGCGTCAAGCCGGCGGGGTGAGGCGGGACGGGCCGCGGCCGGGCAGGCCGGCGCGCCGTCCTGGGCTCTTCGATCAGAAGATGCGCAGACGGCTCAGCAGCTTGGCGGAGCCGTCGACATCCCGCTTGGTCGTCCACTTGGGCATGGTGAGGACCTCCCCGCCCAGAACCATGCGGATGCTGTTGTTGCCGGACGAGACCTTGACGGTATGGGGGAGATGGACGTCCTGGACACCCGCATTGGCGAAACAGGCGACATGGCTGCCGTGGTCGTACCAGATCTTCACGAAATCGACGCGGGTCCCGCAGTCGGTCCTGTTCAGCGCGGCGGCGGGACCCGCGGGCACAAGAGCCGCCAGCACCCCCGCGGTGACCACGGCGAGCGACGTACGCAGAGTGACACGCTTCATGATGAAGCTCCTTCGCATGGATGGAAAAGCACTGCACCGCAGTGCCCGAATTGCAGACATCGCTCCCCGCGGCAGGCAGGCACCGGCATCGACCGGGTGTGCCGAGTGGTGGAACGGGCCGGGTCGGGAGCGGGACCGGGCGCCCCGGCGGGGGCGTTGTTCAGCCGAGGGTGTAGCCGTACTTCTCGGCCACCTCCGCCATGGCGGCCACATCGGCCGGGTCGAGGGGAGGACCGACCCGGCCCCGGACACCGGGGCGGCCGATCTCCTGGAACATGCCGTCCATGCCGCCGGGGACGTAGAGGAAGTACATGCGGGCGGGGTGGCCCGGGCTGGTGTTGCGGAAGGAGTGGCGAACACCCTTGGGGACGTGGACGACCCCTCCGGGCTCGACGTCGAACTCCTCGTCCCCGGCGGTCACCCGAAGGGTGCCGTCGAGGAGGACGAACGTCTCGGACTCCCCATGGTGCGTGTGCGGCGGGGGGCCGGCGTCAGCCGGAACGACGGCCTCGGCCAGGGAGAGCTCTCCGCCGGTGTCGGCGGCGCTGAGCAGCGTGGTGTAGGTGTCTCCGACGAGAAACACCGACGACCCGCCCTCCGGCGGTATGTACAGGGGAGGTAAGGACATGGATCGTTCTTTCCTGTCGGGTGGCTTGCAGTGCTGTGCTCCGCCCGGCTGATGGGACGAGAGCGTGGCCGGCGTGCGGACGGCGGGCCCGTCACCACGTGGCCGAGCCCTCCCCGTGGCCGGGCCGGCCCCGGCCGTCACCGGGGCAGGAGGGCGGCGTTCCGCGTCCGGCCGCTTCGAGGGGCTCGCCGTGCCCTCGCACCGACGACGGCGCGGGACGGCACGGCGTGACCGGTGCTCCCGGCGGTGAGGCGCGTACCGGTGATGCCCCGGCCCCGCTGGAGTGCCGCGTCGGCGGAGGTGACGAGCTCGGTGGCGGGGTTTCCCGCTCCGGTGAACCCGTCGGGCGGCACGGCGAAGCAGCCGGAGCGGGCGGCCGCGCTCAGCTCTGCGGGGCGGAGCCGACTGCGGCAAGCGCCGCGAGCTCGTCATCGGTCAACTGCGACGAGGCGAGGCGGGAGAGGTGCTCATCGGTGAGCCGCAGCGTGGACGCGGCGACGTTCTCCTCGAGATGCGCGATCGAGGAAGTGCCGGGGATGGGGCAGATCACGGGTGACCGGGCCAGCAACCAGGCGAGAGCGACCTGTGCGGGCGTCGCGTCCAGGTCCGCCGCCACGTCGGCGACGGGATGGTCGGCGCGGGCCAGGTCACCGCTCATGATCGGAAACCACGCGACGAACGGGATCCGTTCCCGTTCGCAGTGTTCGAGCACGTCCTCGCCCGCACGGGCCACCACGTTGAACATGTTCTGCACGGCCGCCACCTCGATGATCTTCCGTGCGGACTCGATCTGGTCGACGGTGACGCTCGACAGTCCGAAGTGTGCGATCTTCCCCTCGTCCTGGAGTTCCCGCACCGTCCCCACCTGCTCGTCGAACGGCACCCGCGGGTCGACGCGGTGCAGGTAGAAGAGGTCTATCCGCTCCCGGCCGAGGCGCCGCAGGCTCGCCTCGCACTGCTGGCGCAGGTACGCGGGGCGCCCGAGGGGTTCCCACACCCCCGGCCGCACCTGAGCCTGGCCTGCCTTGGTCGCGATCAGCAGATCGTCGGGATAGGGGTGCAGAGCCTCGCGCAGGATCTCCTCGGTCACGCCGAAGGCGTAGGAGTCCGCGGTGTCGATGTGGTCGACGCCGAGTTCGACCGCACGACGCGCGACGCGAACCGCGTTCGCGCGGTCGGCGGGCGGTCCCCAGACGTCCTTGCCGGCGAGACGCATCGC
This sequence comes from Streptomyces glaucus, assembly GCF_039533365.1. Taxonomy (NCBI): domain Bacteria; kingdom Bacillati; phylum Actinomycetota; class Actinomycetes; order Kitasatosporales; family Streptomycetaceae; genus Streptomyces; species Streptomyces glaucus. Next base: position 56,908 of record NZ_BAAATK010000028.1, on the reverse strand, counting down.
GCCGAAGGACATGCGGTGAACCGTACGGTCGCCGATCCGGACGGTGCCGGACCGCTCGACCCACTTCTGTACGTCGTTCATGTTGTTCATGATCAACGCGCTGGTCCGGCACGGGCTACGCAACGACGGACGCAAAAGTTGAACATCACGCCACTCCGGCCGTTTCGGGGCGCCGGCCGCGCGCGGTGCCGAACGTGCGGCGGTAGCGGCCGGGCGGCATCTCCGTGAGCCGGGTGAAGTGGTAGCGGAGCGCCGCCTCCGAACCGAAGCCACTGGCCTCGGCGATCCGGTCCACGGTCCAGGTGGTGCGCTGCAGCAGCTCCTGCGCCCGGCGCACCTTGGCGCGTTGCAGCCATTCCATCGGTGCGATGCCGACCACATCGCGGAACCGGCGGGTGAACGTGCGCGTACTCATGCATGCGTGCTCCGCGAGTGCGGCGACCGTGGACGCCTCGTCGAGATGCTCCTCCGCCCACCGCAGGGTGTCCTGCAGGGAGCGCGTCCGGCCGGGCACCTGCCATCTCGCGTACTGTGTCTGGTCACCATCGCGGCGGAGCGGGACGACCATGAACCGTGCGATCTCCGCTGCGAGCGCCGATCCGTGGTCCTGCTCGATCAGGTGCAGCACCAGGTCCAGGGCCGCTGTCCCGCCTCCCGACGTGAAGAGGCCGCCGTCCTCGACGAACAGGCTCTCCGGCTCCACCCGTACCCTCGGGTGCAGCGCCGCGAGTTCGTCGGCCCAGTGCCAGTGTGTCGTGGCCCTGAAACCGTCGAGCAGGCCCGCGGCCGCGACGAGGAAGGTTCCCAGGCACAGGGACACGACGCGCGTACCCCCGGCGTGCGCACGTCGGATCGTCTCGACGAGCGCGGCCGGCGTGTGCGGTTGCTCGGGGTAGGCGGGCACGACCAGGGTGTGCGCCGACTCCGCCCAGGACAGCGGCCGGTCGGGGACGAGACGGAAACTCGTGGCGTATCCCGTACGCGTGACCAGGGCACGTCCGGGTCCGGCCACAGCGACTTCGTACAGCACATCACGCGCGTGATCGTTCGCCGCTGCGAACGCCTGCACGGCCAGAGCGACCTCGAACGCTCCGACACCGTCATGGCCGAGGACCGCTACGCGATGCGGGCTCGCCTGGTGGGCGGAGGTGAGCGGGGGAGGGACCGTGAGGTCATTCTTCTGCAACTGGAATTCCTCTCGTCGATGGAGGGCTGCAGGCCCCGCGGGCGCCGTGCCCCGCCCGGGCCGGAGACGTCCCGTGCCCGGCGGGTGCTCCGTACGGCGGCCCGCGGGCCTGCCCGGCCTGGCCGCGGATCACGGCGTACGAAGGGGAGACGGGGATCCGGTGGTGGCCGCCGCACGGGACCACGTCCGGCGGCGCGGACCGCTGCGGGCGGACGGGCGGATCCCGGTGGCCGCTTCCGGGGAGCCGATGTCGCCGATGGGCGGACGGGTCCGGGCGTTCGCCCGGGGCCGGCCCCGGTGTCGTGCCGTCGGTCTATACCTTGCGGTCCGGACGAGGTTCCTCCTGACGGCCGACATCCCGGCGGGTTCCGCGCGAAAGGATCGGCGCATGGAACGCATCGATGCCGCAGTCGCCCTGACCGCCGCTCTGGCCCTTGCCGTCACCGCATGGGCCAAGCCGCTCAAGACCCTGTCGTTCCGGCACCTCGTCGTCGTGTGCGCGGTCTCCTACCCGGTGGGCGCGAAGCTGTTCCCGGTGCTCGGGCCGGCCGGGGCCGGCGCCGTGTGGGCCGAGTGGGTCTTCCTGCTGAGCGTCGGCCTCCTGTTCGCCGCGCTCGCCGCGTCGGCCCTCCGGCGGATCAGGACCTTCCGGGGCACACGCGCCGACCGGCACTCCTGCCACCAGGACTTCGACGTGTGAGCGTCCGTCCGCTCCACCCGCGCCACCTGCGGCCCCATCGGACCGGTGGAAAGACCGGTGGAAGCAGCCCGCGCATCACCGCATCTCCCGGACCCTCGTCGCCCCCGGCGTCGTCGTACCGGCCTCGGCCACGGTCGCGGCCTGCGGCTCCGACGGACGAACCGCACGGTCCTGCGCCGGGGCGGGCGTCGATGCCCGGGCGGGCGGCGCGGGTGGTCCGCGGGGCCCCACCGGTGCCGTACGACTCGGCGCTGCGGGCCTGCCCCTTTCCGGTGGCCAGGTCCTTTGGCGGCCCCGTGTGCGCGGCGTGATCGGCCGACGGCACGTGCCGGGGACGGGGACGCCCCCGGCCGGAGGGAGGCCGGCCGGGGGCGGCGGTGGGGGGATGCTCAGGCGGCCGGGGTGTTCAGCACGTACTCGCGCGAGGCGTGGACCTCGCGGCGCAGGGCGGGCAGGTCGACGTCAAGGACGTGGCCGTTCCACTTGCGGGGCTCGCCGCCCACGAGGACGGCGCTGATGTTGCGGGCGTCGGAGCCCAGCACGACGGTGCCGATGGGGTCGTTGAGCGGCATGTTGTTGAGGTCCTCGGCCCGGACGACCAGCAGGTCGGCCTTCTTGCCCGGGGTGAGCGAACCGGTGACGGCGTCCAGGCCGTTGGTGCGGGCGCCCTGGAGGGTGGCGAAGTCGAGGACGTCGTGGGTGGTGATGCGGCGGGGCTGCCGGTCGGTGCCGTGGGCGGCGTTGACGGCCCGCATCCGCTGGATGGCGTGCAGGGATCGCATCTGCGTGAACATGTCGCTGACCAGCGCCACCTCGACGTCGATGCTCAGGCCCGGGCGGATACCGACGGACAGGGCCTCGTCGACGGCGGGGATCGCGGTCTCCAGGCCGATCTGGGCGTCGGAGGTGGGGGCGAGCGCCACGGTGGTGCCGGTCTCCCCCATCGCCTTCCACGCCTCGCAGGTGAGTCCGGTGGCGTGGATGAGGGTGACGTCGGGGCCGAGGAGGCCGTCCCCGGCCCAGCGCAGGATCGCCTCGGAGGAGGCCGTGCCGAAGACCGCGTCCACGCTCACCCCGATGTCCAGGTCCTTGGCGACGCGGGCGAGTTCGGGACCGTAGGCGAGTGCCGGTCCGGCGATCTCGTCGGTGGCGAGCGTCGCCAGGCGCAGCGTCAGCAGCTGGTCGTCGCTGCTGAAGTACCGCTCCTTGAGGCGGGTCAGGTCGCCGGGCCACTGCTTGTCCCAGTCGCCGAAGTGCGGGCCCATGGAGGCGTGCACGCCGCGGATGCCGGTGTCGCGCAGGGCCTCGACGGCGGCGTCGGAGTGCTCGGGGGTGCGGGAGTTGTGGGAGAAGTCGAGCAGGGTCGTGATGCCGCTGTCGAGCGCGGTGAGGGCGGCCAGCTTGGTGCCGGTGTACATGTCCTGGGGCCGGTAGACGGTGGCGTAGCCGGCCAGGGTGGACATGACGTAGGCGCCGAGGTCGTCGACGTCCGGCATGATCCGGCGCAGCTGGGTCTCCCAGGCGTGCCGGTGGGTGTCGACGAAGCCCGGGCTGAGGACGGTGCCGGTGGCGTCGACGACCACGGCGTCGCCGGCGTCGAGGCGGGGGCCGACGGCGGTGATGGTGTCGCCCTCGACGAGCAGGTCGGCGTTGTGCAGGACACCGAGGCCGGGGTCCATGGTGACGATGGTCGCGCCGGTGAACAGGATGCGCCGCTCGGCCGCGGGGCGGCGCCGGAGCTGGTCGAGGACGGCCGCGTCGGTGGTGTCGTTGGCGTTCATGAGGGGTCTGCTTTCCGTACGTCGGGGAGGGGGGCGGGCTGCCGGCGGCGCCGGCGCTGCTCGGTTTCCGGTCCTGGCCGGCCCGGCCACGGCGACCAGGGCGCCGTTCGCCCGGGCGCCGCGCGTCCAGGGTCGAAGGCGGGTACGGGCAGGGTCTTCGAGCCGGCCGTCCGTGGGCCGCACGGCGGCCGGGCGCCGTGCCCGCCGCACGGCGGCCGCGGGCCGGCGGTCAGCCCAGCTTCATGACGTAGCCCGCGTGGTGCAGTTCGTCGCCCCTGAACTCCCCGTAGGCCCAGAAGCCGAGGTCGTCCAGGTAGTCGATGCGGTCGCCGTCGATCCAGAACCGGCCCTGGTAGGCGTGGCGGCGACCGCCCCGTGTCTCGTCGTAGCGGCCGTCGGCGGTGAGTTCCTGGTGCAGGAAGTCCTTCCGGTCGATCCAGACGCCGAGCCGGGGGCTGCCGGTCAGGTCCGGTGCGGCGGGGATGCCCGCCTCGGGGGCGGTGGCCCGGCCGGGGGCGTCGGTGCCCGCCCACAGGACGGGCCGGCCGGCTGCGACCAGGGCGCGGACCTGCTCCGGGCGGGACAGGAGGGTGGCCACCGCGCCGGGCACGTCGGCGGCGAGTTCGTCGGGCACCACCAGGAAGTCGGCGGTGTTGCCCGGGGTGAGCGTCGCGACGTGGTCCGAGCGCCGGCCGCGTCCGCCGGCCAGGGCGACGGTGTCCACGACGGCGGGGACGACGGTCGTGCCCGTGCAGTCGACGACGATGGCGTTGTCGTCCTGTGCCGCGGTGACGATGGCGGGGCCGACGCCCACGATCAGGGAACCGACGAACAGGATGTCGGCACCGGTCATGGTCCCGATCAGCGGGTCCATCGTCATGATCCGGGCGTTGGTGAACAGGACCGGACGGCCGCCGTCGTTCGAGACGATCTCGTCGAGGGCCGTACGGTTCCAGCTCACGGTGCCGGTGCCGGTGTCGGTGATGGTCATGGTGTTCCTCAAGGGGAGTTCGGGGGTACGGCTCGTCGGCCGGCCCGGCGAAGCGGGCGAGCAGCGAGGCGAGCGGGGCAGCTGCTCGGCGGTCGCGGCAACTGCACGACCACCAGACTCGTCGCCCCGCGGAACTGCAACCAGGCCGCTGCGTTCCCGGGTGCGCGGCACCCAGGGTCGGCCCCGCCGCCCGCGACGGCCCCCGCGGAACGACCCTGCCGGGCTGCCGGCGCGGGAGCGGCGAGCGGGAGCCGGCGCTCGGCGGTGGTGAGGTCCCGGCGATCCACGGCCGCGGCCCTGGCGCGTTCCGGGTTCACCGCGGCCGGGAGGCCCGTCCGCCCGGCCTCCTCGTGCCGCCGCGCCGTCCCGGCCGTGATCGTGGGTGCACGGCCCCCGGGATGCCCGCACCTGGGGAGAAAACGGCCTGGCTTCTTCCCGTCGCGGGTTCAAGAGTGGAGCCATGACCAGCAACGACACGCCCCGCGACCCGCACCCGTACGTCGGCGTGTGGGTGACCGCGGACGGCTTCATCCGCCAGGAACTGCTGCCGGACGGCCGCTACGACGAGGCCCGCGGACAGCGCCGGAGCGCCTACACCGGCCGGTACACCGTCACCGGCAGCCACATCGACTACGTCGACGACACCGGCTTCACCGCCACCGGCGACATCCGCGACGGCGTTCTCTTCCACGAGCACCTGGTGCTCTACCGCGAGGGCGACCGGCGCGTCCGCCGGAAAGGCATGGTGCCGCGCGGCTGACAGGGCGCACGGGCTCCCCGCCGAGGCCGTCCGCTCCGGGCGGCGGCGCCCGGAGCGGACGGCCGACGCCGCGGTGAGCGCGCCCTTCCCGCAGGACGAGCCATCGCAGGGACGCCCATGGGCAGGGGCGGGAGAGCACGGGGCGAAGCCGCGGCGCCGGCCGGAGTCGCCTGCCGTCAGGCCCCCTCGGCCGGGCCGTTCCCGAGCTCCCCGGTCCGCGCGCCGCCGGTCCGCGCGGCGGGGTCACGGTCGTGGCCTCGACCGGCGCGGCACCGGCCGCCCTCTGCCATCGCTTCCCCCGCCGGCGTCGACGTCAGCGGGGTCGTCGTGCGTCGGCCGCCGGCCATGCCCGAGTCGCTCGCCGTCCCCGCCTCCTCCCGCAAGGGTCGGTGTCATCGGCCCGCGCAGGCAGCGGGACGCTCCCCCGGGCGCCCGCGTGCCGCTTCCACGGGCGGGTCACACGGCAGGCCGGGTGCCGCCGGGAGCCGGACCGGACTCCTCCCGCACCACCTGTGCGGATTCCCCTCCGCGGACGCCGGACCGGAGTTCGGCGAAGGCGGCCGCGGTGGGGCTCGCCGGCTCGGCCTGGTAGACGACCAGCTGCTGATGCGGGGCTCCGCCGACGGTGAAGGCCGAGAACTGGATCTCCAGAGCGCCCACTTCGGGGTGGGCGAGGTGCTTCGCCTGCTGGGTCTTGCCCCGCACCTCGTGCCGTGCCCACAGCCCGGCGAACTCCGGGCTCTTCGCGCGGAGCGTGTCGACGACCTCGGTGATCCGCGGGGAGTCGGGGTCGTGCCCGTAGGCCGCGCGCAGTTCGGCCGCGCACGAGCCGGCGGCCTTGTCCCAGTCCCGGTAGAAGGCGCGCCCGGCCGGGTCCAGGAAGACCATGCGGGCCAGGTTGTCGAACCGCTGGAATCCGCTGTGCAGGGCCGCGGCGAGCGCGTTGTGCGCCAGGACGTCCAGGGCCGGTCCCAGGATGAAGGCGGGGGTGCCGGGCCAGCTGTCGATCAGCTGCAGAAGCTGGGGATGGATCCTGTCGTGACCGGCGGGAGCGCTGCGGCGTTCCCGGGGTGTCCGGGTGAGTCTGCGCAGGTGGTCGTGTGCCTCGTCGTCGAGGCGGAGGGCGGCGGCGATCGCGTCGATCGTCTGGGGCGACGGGCTGGTCTCCCGGCCCTGCTCCAGGCGCATGTAGTAGTCGGAGCTCACGCCCGCGAGCAGGGCGACCTCCTCGCGGCGCAGCCCCGGCACCCGCCTGCGCCCGTGCTCGGGCAGGCCCACGTCCTGCGGTTTGAGGGCTTCACGCCGTGCTCTGAGGTAATCGCCCAAGGGAGTGCTGTCGCTCATGTCCCCAACCTAGGTGTTGTCCCGTCACCGGCGCAGCGGGCGCCGCCCCGCCCTGGCACGGAGGGCGGTCCCCACGGCTCGAAGCCCTCGGCCCGCCGCGGTCCTCGGTCACTCGGTCCCCTTGCCGGCGGTCGCACCAGCCCGCCGGATCCGCGGGGAGGCCGGGTCCGTCGGGGGCGGCGCGCCGGCGCCCGCGCGGGTTCGCGGGATCGCCGCGTCCGGCAGGGCCGCCGCCGCTCGACCACCCCGCGGGTCGCCGTTCAGCCGAAGACGGCGCCCGACGCCGCGTCCCGTGCGGACACGAGGCCGGCGCCGAGGGAGCCGAGCAGGGCGAGGGCGTCGGCGGACGGGGTGCCCGGCTCGGCCTGGTAGACGACGAGCTGCTGGGTGCGGGCACTGTTGACGGTGAAGGACTCGTAGTGCAGTTCCAGGTCGCCGACCTGGGAGTGGTGGAAGAGCTTGGCCTCCCTCGTCTTGGCGCGCACGTCGTGGCGCGCCCACAGCGCGCAGAAGTCGTCGCTCTTCAGGGACAGTTCGCCGACGACCTCGCTCAGCCGCGGGTCGTCGGGGTCGATACCGGCCGCCCGCCGCAGTGCGGCCACGGCCGACTGGGCGGCCCGGTCCCAGTCCCGGTGGAAGCGCCGCGCGACCGGGTCCAGGAACGTCATGTGCAGCAGATTGTCGGCTCGGGCGAAATCGGCGTAGAGGGCGCTCGCGAGCCGGTTGCGGGCCAGGAGGTCCAGTGCGGGGCTCAGGACGAAGGCGGGCGTGTCGCTCCACGTGCCGAGCAGCCGCCGCAGGTGCGGGGCGACGCGTTCGATGCGCGCGGCGCGGCGCGTCCGGCGGGTGGTGGGGCCGGCCACCCGGTACAGGTGGGCCACCGCTTCGTCGTCCAGCCGCAGCGCCCGCGCCACGGCCTCGAGCAGCTGCTGGGAAGGGTGCCGTTCACGGCCCTGTTCCAGACGCGTGTAGTAGTCGGAACTCACCCCCGCGAGCGCGGCCACCTCTTCACGGCGCAGACCGGGCACCCTGCGGCGGCCGGATACGGGAATGCCCACGTCCTCGGGGCGCAGACGGGCACGCCGCGCACGGAGGAAACCTCCCAGCGCGTTCTCGACGGCGAGATCCTTGTCGGTGTCCATGCGTGTGAGGCTAGAGCCGCGCACCGCCCCGTCCTACGGGCGAAAGGGGGCGCGCTTCACCTGGGAACAGCGCACCCTGGACAACCGCGGCCCGGTCCGTCCGAGGCCGGTCCCGCCCACTCGGCCGGCCGGCGCGGCCCGGACCGCCTTCGGGCCGTGGCCGCTGCCGGGCGCGCGAGCCGGGCCGGACGGGTCCTCCTCGGCGGTGCCGCGGGCGGTCGGGCGCGCGGGCGGCCCGCCCGCGGCGACAGCTGCGCGAGTACCCGGCGCCCTCAGCGGCGGCCGGACGCCTCGGCCCGCTCCGTCACCGCGCGGGCCGGCAAGCCGGCCAGCAGGCTGCGTCGTGCAGAGTCCACGTGCTCCTCGGCCCGGCGGGCGAGTGTCCGGCTGTCGCCGGAGCGCAGGAGAGCGGCCAGTTCGCGGTGCTCGCCGACGACGCGCGCGCGGTAGTGGTCGTAGGCGGCGTCGACGCGGCGCAGCTGGAACAGGTGCACCTGGGAGCGGATCGCCTCCCAGGCGGTGACGAGCCTGCCGTTCCCGGCGGCGCGGTAGATCTGGTCGTGGAAGGCGATGTCCAGCGCCACCAGCCGGTGGGCGTCGCCGCCGGCGGCGATCTCGGCCTCCATCCCGGCCACCAGCCGGTCCAGCTCGGACAGGTGCTCCGCGCTCGCGGCTCGCCGCGCGGTGGTCGCGGCCAGGCGGTCCAGCGCGGCCCGCAGCGCGTAGACCTCCTGGACGTCCTCGGCCGTCACCTCGATGACGGTGGTGCTGCGGTGCCAGCCGCCGCGCACCAGCCCTTCGCGCTCCAGCCGGGCCAGCCCTTCCCGGACCGAACCGCGGCTGACCTGGAGGTGTTCGGCCAGCTCCACTTCGCGCAGTGCGGCTCCGGGCGGGAAATGGCCGGAGAAGATGGCCGCGCGCACCAGGTCGGCGGCTTCGTCGGCCAGCCCGCGTCGGGCTGCCCTCGGCAGTGCGGATGACATGGAACCAATGTTGACGTCCGGACGATCGCCGACGCCAGCCCGCACCGTCCGGGACCCGCCGGGATCCATGTCCTAATGTTGACATCAGGACATCGTCTCGGTCACGCTGCTGCGGTCACCGAGCCCACGGGAGGGGACCCCCGATGTCGCACCGACCCGCCGTCCACCTGGCCATCCCGGTCGACGACCTGGTCGCCGCCCGCGGCTTCTACGGACAGGTGCTGGGCCTGCCCGAGGGGCGCAGCACCGACCACTGGGTGGACTGGAGCCTGGAGGGCCACCAGCTGGTGACCCACCTCGTGCCGACGGCGCCGCAGCCGGCCGGCACGAGCTCGGTGGGGCGGCACCAGGTGCCGATCCCGCACTTCGGTCTGCTGCTGGACGAACGGCACTTCCACCGGTTCGCCGAGCGGTTGCGAGCCGCCGGGGTGCGATTCGACATCGAGCCGCATCTTCGCTTTCCCGGTGAGCCCGGTGAGCAGTGGACCATGTTCTTCCGTGATCCCGCGGGCAACGCCCTGGAGTTCAAGTCCTTCCGTGACGAGTCGATGGTGTTCGCCCGATGAGGGGCGTACTGGTCACCGGCGGATCGCGGGGCATCGGCCGCGCCGTCGCGACGGCCTTCGCCGCCGACGGCGACCGGGTCGCGGTGCAGTACGCGGGCCGCCACGCGGACGCCGAACGGACGCTGCGGGAACTGCCCGGCACCGGACACACGCTGATCCAGGCCGACCTGGGCGAACCCGGCGCGGCCGAGCGGGTCGTGGCCGAGGCGGTGGCCGCACTCGGCGCGGTGGACGTGCTGGTGAACAACGCCGCCGTGGCCCCCACGGCGGACACCCGGCATCCGATCGCACGCACTCCCCTGGCGCACTGGCAGCAGGTCTGGCGACGGATGGTGGACGTCAACCTCCTGGGCGCGGCCGACTTGAGCTGGGCCACGGCCCGCCACCTCGTCGACCGGGGCGTCGGCGGCGCGATCGTGAACATCGGCTCGCGCGGCGCGTTCCGGGGCGAACCGGATTTCCCCGCCTACGGGGCGACCAAGGCGGCGCTGCACGCCCTCGGCCAGTCGCTGGCCGTGGCGCTGGCCCCGCACGGCATCGCGGTCACCTCCGTCGCGCCCGGATTCGTGGCCACCGAACGGCAGACGGCGAAACTGTCCGGCCCCGAGGGCGAGCGTCTGCGCGCGGAAAGCCCGTTCGGGCGGGTCGGCACCCCGGAAGAGATCGCCGCCACCGTGCGTTTCCTCGCGTCCCCGGCCGCGGCGTGGGCCTCGGGAACCATCGTCGACCTCAACGGCGCGTCCCACCTGCGCACCTGACCCGAGGGTCCGGCCCCGGTGCGGTGGAAGCCGCACGCCGGATTCGGCCGGGGACCCGGAGAAACGCATCGGCGACACCGCCGGCACCGCGCTCCGTGCCGGCTCGGCGGCCTCCCGTCGACGCATCGGGGACCGACAACGCCGGGCAGGCGGAGATTCGTTTCCGCAACGGGCGGAGGCCAGGTGAGGAACGTGCGCCGGATGCCCGGCCGGCCGGGTCGGCTTCCCCGGCGCACGGCACGCGGGCTCGTGGCGCCCGCTCGGTCCGTCGGCATCCGGCACGAATCCGGCACGGTACGGAGACGGGGGCGACGACGGGTGACGGGGGGCCGGAAATCCAGCACCTGTCCAGCACGGTAACGGTCAGGGGGCCTGCCCCCGAAGAGTCGGACCCTCTGTGACCTGCGTGTCTGCCGGGTCAGCGAAGTGGTGCCATGCACCGGCTAGACGTTGAAGCGGAACTCCACCACGTCCCCGTCCTGCATCACGTAGTCCTTGCCCTCCATGCGCGCCTTGCCCCTGGCGCGGGCCTCGGCGACCGAGCCGGCCTCCACCAGGTCGTCGAAGGAGATGACCTCGGCCTTGATGAAGCCCTTCTGGAAGTCGGTGTGGATGACACCGGCGGCCTCGGGGGCGGTGGCGCCCTTCTTGATGGTCCAGGCGCGGGACTCCTTGGGGCCGGCCGTCAGGTAGGTCTGCAGGCCGAGGGTGTCGAAGCCGACGCGGGCCAGGGTCGCCAGGCCCGGCTCGTCCTGGCCGACGGACTGCAGCAGTTCCAGGGCCTCGTCCTCGTCGAGCTCGGCGAGGTCGGCCTCCAGCTTGGCGTTGAGGAAGATCGCCTCGGCGGGGGCGACCAGGGCGCGCTGCTCGTTCTTGAAGTCCTCGTCGACGAGTTCGTCCTCGTCGACGTTGAAGACGTAGAGGAACGGCTTGGTGGTCAGCAGGTGCAGGTCGTGCAGGAGCTCGGCGCGCTCGCTGCCCTGGACGATGCCGTGGGCGAAGAGGGTGTCGCCCTTCTCCAGGATCTCCTTGGCCTCCTCGACGGCCTTGACCTTCGGGGCCACGTCCTTCTTGATCCGCGACTCCTTCTGGAGCCGGGGCAGGACCTTCTCGATCGTCTGGAGGTCGGCGAGGATCAGCTCGGTGTTGATCGTCTCGATGTCGTCCTTGGGCGAGACCTTGCCGTCGACGTGGACGACGTTCTCGTCCTTGAAGGCGCGGATGACCTGGCAGATCGCGTCGGACTCGCGGATGTTCGCCAGGAACTTGTTGCCCAGGCCCTCGCCCTCGGACGCGCCGCGGACGATGCCCGCGATGTCGACGAAGTCGACCGTCGCGGGGAGGATCCGCTCCGACTTGAAGATCTCGGCCAGCTTGGCGAGCCGGGCGTCGGGGACGCCGACCACGCCGACGTTCGGCTCGATGGTGGCGAACGGGTAGTTGGCCGCCAGCACGTCGTTCTTGGTCAGGGCGTTGAACAGGGTCGACTTGCCGACATTCGGCAGACCGACGATTCCGATCGTGAGCGACACGTTGCGACTTCCCGTACGTGAGGATGCGGAGGGCCCGGGCGGGGGCCGATCCACCAGTCTACGGGGTGCCCGCGCCCGGCCCGGCACGGTGCCGGATGCCGGGACGGGCTCCGCGAGCTTCGCGCGACGGCGTGTCCGAGCGCCGATTGGGCATATTGACCGACCTAAGTTGGTCCGATGGAGCAACACAGGACGCGACCCGCACAGCACGGACCGCGACGTGGCAGGCCTTCGCTGCCTCCGCAGGGGCGGCGGACGGACACCGGCGGCGCCGCCGGAAGGGGGACGGGCGGTCCCCCGGCGGGGAGCGGCCCGGCGGGGCGGGGCGCCGGGGGAGGCGGCTCGCCGGGGAAGGGCGCGGGCGGCTCGGCCGTGAGGAGGAGCGCCGGGGCCGGGGGCGTGACCGGCGGTGCGACCGGGCGTGGGGGCGGAGACGGTGCCGCCGGACGCGGAGCCGGGCGGCCCGTGCGGCCCCCGCGCCCCGAGCGGCCCGCGCAGGCGGCCGGGCCGGCGGCCCGCGGCGGGGCGTCACCCGGCGGTGCGGCGCGTGAGGGCGCGGCGTCCCGTCTGCCGGTGGTGCGGCGGCGGTCCGGGCCGTCCGTGGTGCGGGCCGGACGGCGGGTGCCCGGCCCGCGGCTGACCGGGCTGGGCGCGGCTCTGTTCTGCGCGGTGGCGATGTGCGTGCTCGGCGTGCTCGACCGGGTGCTGTTCGGGGCGTCGCCGACGGCGTACGGCGCGCTGTTCCTGCCGGTGTGCGTGCTGACCGCGGTGGGGGTGCGCCGGGGGGACCTGGCGGCCGCGCCGGTGGTGGCGCCGATCGCCTTCGCCGTGGGGCTGCTGCCCGTGGCCGGGAGCGGGGACGGGGCCGGCGGCCGGCTGATGGGGTTCGTCGCCGCGCTGGCCACCGAGGCCGGATGGCTGTACGGAGGCACCCTCGTCACGGGGGCGATCGTGCTCGTCCGCAGGATCCGGCTGGTCAGGCGCCGGGCCGCCGGGAAGCGCCCGGCGGCCTGAGCCCCGCCGCGCCGCCCGTGCCTCCCCGGGGCCGGGCCGGCGGCCCCGCCCCGGCCCCGGGCCCCGGCCTCCTACGCCCCCTCGGCCGCCCGCATGGCCGCCCCCACGATCCCCGCGTTGTTCTGCAGCTGGGCCGGGACGATCTCCGCCTCGATGCCCTCGATGTGGGGCAGGAACTTGTGGGCCTTGCGGCTGACGCCGCCGCCGATGATGAACAGCTCCGGGGAGAAGAGCATCTCGACGTGGGCGAGGTACCGCTGGACGCGGTGCGCCCACTGCTCCCACGTCAGGTCGCGGTCCTCCTTGACCTTGCTGGAGGCGCGCTTCTCCGCTTCGTGCCCGTCCAGCTCCAGGTGGCCCAGCTCGGTGTTGGGCACGAGGGTGCCGTCGACGAAGACGGCGCTGCCGATGCCGGTGCCGAAGGTGAGGACGACGACCGTGCCCCGCCTGCCGCGTCCCGCGCCGAAGTGCATCTCGGCGACGCCCGCCGCGTCCGCGTCGTTGACCACCGTGACCGGCAGGCCGCCCAGGCGCTCGGCGAACAGCGCCCGCGCGTCCTTGTCGACCCAGCTCTTGTCGACGTTCGCCGCCGTACGGATCAGGGCGCCGCCGGTCACCACGCCCGGGAACGTCAGCCCGACCGGCCCCGTCCAGCCGAAGTGCCCGACGACCTCGCGCACGCCGTCGGCCACCGCGTCCGGCGTGGCCGGGTGCGGGGTGAGCACCTTGTGGCGCTCCTGCGCGAGGTCGCCCCTGTCCAGGTCCACGGGAGCGCCCTTGATCCCGGATCCGCCGATGTCCACGCCGAAGATCTGCATGGCCCCACGGTACGACGTACGTCCGGCGGTCACTCCACGGATGCCGGCACGGGGCCGCTTCCGCCGCGCTCCGCCACCAGGGCCGCCGCCTCCTCGCGCAGGTCTCGGCGGAGTTCCTTGGGCAGCGAGAAGGTGATCGACTCCTCGGCGGCCTTCACGATCTCGACGTCCTCGAAGCCGCGCTGCGCGAGCCACTCCAGCACCTGCTCGACCAGGATCTCCGGCACCGAGGCGCCCGAGGTGACGCCGACCGTGGCCACGCCCTCCAGCCAGGCCTCGTCGATCTCGTCGGCGAAGTCCACGAGGTACGCCGCGCGGGCGCCCGCGAGCTTGGCGACCTCGACGAGCCGCTTGGAGTTGGAGGAGTTCCGGGAGCCGACGACGATGACCAGGTCGGCCTCGGCGCCCATCTGCTTCACCGCGAGCTGGCGGTTCTGCGTGGCGTAGCAGATGTCGTCGCTGGGCGGGGAGACCAGCTGCGGGAACTTCTCCTTCAGGGCGTCGACGGTCTCCATGGTCTCGTCGACGGAGAGGGTGGTCTGGGAGAGCCAGACCACCTTGGCGGGGTCGCGCACCTCCACCTTGGCGACGTCCTCGGGGCCGTCGACCAGCTGGATGTGGTCGGGGGCCTCGCCGGAGGTGCCGATGACCTCCTCGTGGCCCTCGTGGCCGATCAGGAGGATGTCGTAGTCCTCCTTGGCGAAGCGGACGGCCTCCTTGTGGACCTTGGTGACCAGGGGGCAGGTCGCGTCGATGGTGGCGAGCCGGCCGCGCCTGGCCTCCTCGTGGACGGCGGGGGCCACGCCGTGCGCCGAGAACATCACGATGTTGCCCGGCGGCACCTCCTCCGTCCGCTCGACGAAGACGGCGCCCTTCTTCTCCAGGGTCTGCACGACGTACTTGTTGTGGACGATCTCGTGCCGGACGTAGACGGGAGCCCCGTACTGCTCCAGGGCTTTCTCGACGGCGATCACGGCGCGGTCCACACCGGCGCAGTAGCCCCGGGGGGCGGCGAGCAGGACACGGCGGCCAGGCGAAGCGGTCATGGCACCCATCGTAAGGCCGCGTCCGGGGGGTCGAAGATCGCCTGCCGCGGCGCTCCGGGGAGGCGGGCGGCGGGCCGCCCCGCGCGGGTGCCGGCCCGCGCGGGGCGGGCCGGCGCGGGTCCCGTTGTCGGCGGCGGCCGTTACGCTCGGGCGCATGGCTGTCAACACGTCCCCCGAGTCCCCGCTGCCCGTCGGTGAGGTGTCGCGCCTGATCGGCGGGTGGATCGACCGGCTCGGCGCGGTCTGGGTCGAGGGACAGATCACGCAGCTGTCGCGGCGGCCGGGCGCCGGGGTGGTGTTCCTGACGCTGCGGGACCCGTCGTACGACGTCTCCGTCAGCGTCACCTGCTACCGGCAGGTGTTCGACGCGGTGGCCGACGTCGTCGGCGAGGGCACCCGGGTCGTCGTCCACGCCAAACCGGAGTGGTACGCCCCGCGCGGGCAGCTGTCGCTGCGGGCCGCCGAGATCAAGCCCGTGGGCGTCGGGGAGCTCCTCGCCCGGCTGGAACAGCTGAAGAAGGCCCTCGCGCGCGAGGGGCTGTTCGCGCCGGAGCGCAAGAAGCCGCTGCCCTTCCTGCCGCGGCTGATCGGCCTGGTCTGCGGCCGCGCCTCGGCCGCCGAGCGGGACGTGCTGGAGAACGCCCGGCGTCGCTGGCCCGCCGTCCGCTTCGAGGTGCGCAACGTCGCCGTGCAGGGCGTGCACGCCGTGCCGCAGGTCGTGCAGGCCGTCAAGGAGCTCGACGAGCTCGACGCCGTGGACGTGATCGTCGTGGCGCGCGGCGGCGGCAGCGTGGAGGACCTGCTGCCGTTCTCCGACGAGCAGCTCGTGCGGGCCGTGGCGGCCTGCCGTACGCCCGTGGTGTCCGCGATCGGGCACGAGCCGGACAATCCGCTGCTGGACCACGTGGCCGACCTGCGGGCCTCGACGCCCACCGACGCCGCCAAGAAGGTCGTGCCGGACGTCGGCGAGGAGTACGAGCGGGTACGGCTGCTGCGGGACCGCGCGCGGCGCTGTGTGGAGGCGCTGGTCGAGCGGGAGGAGCGGGGCCTGGCCCACGCGCTCGCCCGGCCCTCGATGCAGGACCCGCACCGGATGGTCGACGAGCGGGCCGAGCAGGTGGCGTCCCTGCTCGACCGGGGCCGGCGCTCCCTGCGGCACGCGCTCGACCGCGCCGACTCCGAGCTGACGCACACGCACGCGCGCGTGGTGGCCCTCTCCCCGGCCGCGACCCTGCGGCGGGGGTACGCCGTGCTGCAGCGGGCCGACGGCCAGGCGGTCCGCGCCCCCGGCGAGGTGGCGGCCGGCGAGGCGCTGCGCGCCCGGGTCGCCGAGGGCGAGTTCTCCGTACGAGTCGACGCATAGGGTGAGTGGATGACCAGCGAGGTGGAGCGGACGGCGGCCACGGCCGAGGCGCTCGGGTACGAGCAGGCGCGGGACGAGCTGATCGAGGTCGTGCGGCGGCTGGAGGCCGGCGGTACGACGCTGGAGGAGGCGCTCGCGCTGTGGGAGCGGGGCGAGGAGCTGGCCCGGATCTGCCGGCGCCGGCTGGACGGGGCGCGGGCCCGGCTGGACGCGGCGCTGGCCGAGGAGGAGACGGCGGACGCCGGGGACGAGGACGGGGAGTAGCCCGCGGTCCGGCCGCGCGGGCTGTGAAGCGGATCACCACGCCCCCGTTTTGATTGAAGCTTGAACTTCTTCGGCGTATCGTCGGGGACGCAAAGCCGATCTCTGACGAAGGTTGCTCCATGTCCCTCGTTCTCGACCCCGCCGCCCAGGACCTGCTGTTCCGCGAGGCGCGCACCGCGAACACCTTCACCGACGAGCCGGTGACCGACGAGCAGGTGCAGGCGATCTACGACCTGGTCAAGTACGGCCCCACCGCCTTCAACCAGTCCCCGCTGCGCATCACGCTGGTCCGTTCCCCCGAGGCCCGCGAGCGCCTGGTCGGGCACCTGGCCGAGGGCAACCGGGCGAAGACCGCCGCCGCCCCGCTGGTCGCCATCCTGTCCGCGGACAACGAGTTCCACGAGGAGCTGCCGCAGCTCTTCCCGCACTTCCCCGAGGCCAAGGACGCCTTCTTCGCCGAGCGCCCGGTCCGGGAGAACGCCGCCGCGCTGAACGCCGCGCTCCAGGCCGCGTACTTCATCGTCGGCGTCCGCGCCGCCGGCCTCGCCGCCGGGCCGATGACCGGCTTCGACTTCGAGGGCGTCCGCAAGGAGTTCCTGGACGACGACCACACCCCGCTGATGATCGTCAACATCGGCAAGCCGGGCCCGGACGCCTGGTACCCGCGCTCCCCGCGCCTGGCCTACGAGCAGGTCGTCACCACCGTCTGAGACGCCCCCGGCCCGGGACGCCCCGGGCACCGCGCACGACGAAGGCCTCCGGCACATGCCGGAGGCCTTGGTCGTGTCCGTGCGCCGGGGGCGGGGCGCGCTCACTCCAGCTTCAGCGCCGCCGCCATCGTCGCCAGCCGGTCGAACGACGCCGTGCCCGCCACCACCGTCGTGGAGTCGTCCGTGCCCTGCAGCACCAGGGCGTCGTAGCGGCCGCCCTCGTACCGCTTCCACGTGCGGCCGCCGAGCTCCTGGGTGACGTCGGTCTCCCGGGCGCCCTGGCTCGCCTCCTCGATGAACGCGGCCGGCTTCTGCGTGGACTGCTCGATCGCCACGTACTCGCCGTCGGGGGCGTGGAAGCCCAGGTGCCAGGCGTCGTGCTCGTCGCCGCGGAAGCGGACGGAGGTCGCCTTCCAGTCCCGGGCCAGGCCCTCGGGCGCGGCCACCGGGTAGGGGGCGGCGCGGCGCGCGGTGAGCAGCTCGACGCGGTAGTCGACCCGCTTGAGGTCGGGGGCCCGGTCGTCGTGCGGGATGAAGAGGTACATCACCAGCCCCACGAGCACGATGACCACCATGGAGAGGACCATGTCCCGCGCCGTCTTCTGCTTGCCGTTCGTGCCTGCCACGCTCTCTATCGTCGCAGGTCGCCGAAGCGCTCATCCGTGGGGTCCCCTGCTCATTTTGTCTACCCGGCGATAGAGTCGGACGACAACACCCTCATCCGGCCGTCGTCGTACAGAAAGGTGCGCTCCGATGACCGAGCATCACCACTTGCCGTCCGAGCTCGACGTCCCCTCCGAGGCTCCCGACCGCAACCTCGCCCTCGAACTCGTCCGGGTGACCGAAGCCGCGGCGATGGCCGCGGGCCGCTGGGTCGGGCGCGGCGACAAGAACGGCGCCGACGGTGCCGCGGTGCGCGCCATGCGGACCCTCGTCTCGACCGTCTCGATGAACGGCGTGGTCGTCATCGGCGAGGGGGAGAAGGACGAGGCCCCGATGCTCTTCAACGGGGAGCGCGTCGGCGACGGGACCGGAGCCGAGTGCGACATCGCCGTCGACCCGATCGACGGCACCACGCTGACCGCCAAGGGCATGCCGAACGCGATCGCGGTGCTGGCCGCCGCGGAGCGCGGGTCGATGTTCGACCCGTCGGCCGTGTTCTACATGGACAAGCTGGTGACCGGGCCGGAAGCGGCCGACTTCGTGGACATCGACGCGCCGGTGTCCGTGAACATCCGCCGGGTCGCCAAGGCCAAGCGGTCCACGCCCGAGGGCGTCACGGTCTGCATCCTCGACCGGCCGCGCCACGAGGGCCTCATCAAGGAGGTCCGGGAGACCGGCGCCCGGATCAAGCTGATCTCCGACGGCGACGTGGCCGGCTCCATCCTGGCGCTGCGCGAGGACACCGGCATCGACCTGCTGCTCGGCATCGGCGGCACGCCGGAGGGCATCATCTCGGCCTGCGCCGTGAAGTGCCTGGGCGGCACCATCCAGGGCAAGCTGTGGCCGAAGGACGACGCGGAGCGGCAGCGGGCGGTCGACGCCGGGCACGACCTGGACCGGGTGCTGACCACCGACGACCTGGTCTCCGGCGACAACGTCTTCTTCGCCGCGACCGGCATCACCGACGGTGAGCTGCTGCGCGGGGTGCGGTACCGGTCGGAGACCGCCACGACCTCGTCCATCGTGATGCGGTCCAAGTCGGGGACGGTGCGGCGGATCGACTCCGAGCACCGCCTGAGCAAGCTGCGGGCGTACAGCGCGATCGACTTCGACCGGGCCAAGTAGCGCCGGCGGCCGCGCGGCGACGGGGCGCCTCCGGTGCGGAGGGGGCGCCCCGCTCCGGGCCGGGGCGGATCAGCCCGCCGCGGCTATGCGGCCCGCCGCCCGGGCCGCCTTCTTCAGTTCCACGTCGCGGCGGCGGCGCCGGGCCAGGACCACGCGGCGTTCGGCGGCGGTGAGGCCGCCCCAGACGCCGTACGGCTCGGGCTGCAGGAGGGCGTGCTCGCGGCACTCGACCATCACCGGACAGCGCGCGCAGACGCGCTTGGCCGCCTCCTCGCGCGAGAGCCGGGCGGCGGTGGGTTCTTTGGAGGGCGCGAAGAACAGGCCCGCCTCGTCGCGCCGGCACACCGCCTCGGTGTGCCACGGGGCGTCCTGGTCCCGGTCTCGCGCTGGCACCCGCTGGGCCGGAACGGCAGCTACCTGCAGGGACGAATGCGGCGGTTGCAGCACGGTCTACTCCTGACGACGGCTTCGCGAGCGAGAGACGATGCAGCAAGCCCTACCCGCTGTACGCGCGCCTATGCACTGAGTTTCCGACCGCCGGTCCCGGCGGCCGCCGGGCGCCCCCACCGGCCGACCGGATCACCGCCGGATGTTTCCGTAAATGATCGAATTAACAACCGTCAACGGTCGAGGCGCTTGCGCAAACCCCTGTCGACCGTGCGCTGGACCCGGTCGAGGATGTCCGCGACGATCCGGCCCCGCCGGGGCCGCGCCTCCACGTCGCCCAGCACCGCCCAGCCGTCGATGTAGACGACGGGGGCCCCGGGTTCGGCCGCATCCAGCGTGTGCACCTCGAAGTTGCCGAGCACGCCGCCGCCCAGGCCGCGCAGCGAGACGTTCTCCGGGACGCGGACCTCGACGCTGCCGAGGACCGAGAACACCTTGACGACGACCTGCTGGTACTCGAAGAGCGCCTCGCTGAGGTCGATCTCCACACTGCCGAGGACCGCGTACACGTGGATCCGGCGCCCCGGGCGCCAGCGGCCCCTGCGGACGGCGTTGCTGAGGACCGCCACCACGGTGTCGTCGGGGTCCGCGGGGATCGCGCCGGCCGGGGGGCGGCCGGGGACCGGGGCGGGGCGCGGGGCGTGCGCGGCGGGCAGGTCCCGTATGTGGACGTCCAGCTCGCCGACGGTCCTGGCGCTCAGCACCCCCTCGACCCGCTCGGCGTGCTCCTCGGCGGTCAGCCGGCCCTCGGCGAGGGCCTCGCGCAGGATGTCGGCGACACGGTCGCGGTCGGCGTCGGAGGCGCGCAGCCCGGAGGCGGCGGGCGGAGTCTGCTTGTGAAGGTCCACGAAGGCAGCGTACCGAAACGCGATAGATCGCGACCAGACCTGTTGAGGACAACCTCACAGGTGCGCCGCCGCGGGCAGGTTCTACGCTGGTGGGCGCCCGCCGAAGGAGGCGGTCGCCGTCTGTCGAGTGAGGAATGGGCGAGATGCCTGAGTTCGCGTACACCGATCTGCTCCCCACGGGAGAGGACACCACCCCGTACCGGCTGGTGACCTCCGAGGGTGTCTCCACGGTCGAGGGGCCGGACGGGCGGACGTTCCTGAAGGTGGAGCCGGAGGCGCTGCGCAAGCTGGCCGAGGAGGCCATCCACGACATCCAGCACTACCTGCGCCCCGCGCACCTGGCGCAGCTGCGGCGCATCGTCGACGACCCGGAGGCGAGCGCCAACGACAAGTTCGTCGCCCTGGACCTGCTGAAGAACGCGAACATCGCGGCGGCGGGCGTGCTCCCCATGTGCCAGGACACCGGCACCGCGATCGTCATGGGCAAGCGCGGGCAGAACGTGCTGACCGCCGGCCGCGACGAGGAGGCCCTCTCCCGCGGCATCTACGACGCGTACACCAAGCTCAACCTGCGCTACTCGCAGATGGCTCCCCTGACCATGTGGGAGGAGAGGAACACCGGCTCCAACCTCCCCGCCCAGATCGAGCTGTACGCGACCGACGGCGACGCCTACAAGTTCCTGTTCATGGCCAAGGGCGGCGGCAGCGCCAACAAGAGCTTCCTCTACCAGGAGACCAAGGCCGTCCTGAACGAGGCCTCCATGATGAGGTTCCTGGAGGAGAAGATCCGCTCGCTGGGCACGGCCGCCTGCCCGCCGTACCACCTGGCGATCGTCGTCGGCGGCACCAGCGCCGAGTACGCGCTGAAGACCGCCAAGTACGCCTCCGCGCACTACCTGGACAACATGCCGACCGAGGGCTCGCCGCTCGGCCACGGCTTCCGGGACAAGGAGCTGGAGGAGAAGGTCTTCGAGCTCACCCAGAGGCTCGGCATCGGCGCGCAGTTCGGCGGCAAGTACTTCTGCCACGACGTGCGCGTGATCCGCCTGCCCCGGCACGGCGCGTCCTGCCCGGTGGCCCTCGCCGTCTCCTGCTCCGCCGACCGCCAGGCCGTCGCGAAGATCACCGCCGAGGGCGTCTTCCTGGAGCGGCTGGAGAAGGACCCGGCGCGCTTCCTGCCGGACACCACGGACGAGCAGCTGGAGTCGGACGGCGACGTCGTCCGCATCGACCTCAACCAGCCGATGGACGCCATCCTCGCCGAGCTGACCAAGTACCCGGTCAAGACCCGCCTGTCGCTCACCGGCCCGCTCGTCGTCGCCCGCGACATCGCGCACGCCAAGATCAAGGAGCGGCTGGACCGCGGCGAGGAGATGCCGCAGTACCTGAAGGACCACCCGGTGTACTACGCCGGCCCGGCCAAGACCCCCGAGGGCTACGCCTCCGGTTCCTTCGGGCCCACCACGGCCGGCCGCATGGACTCCTACGTCGAGCAGTTCCAGGCGGCGGGCGGCTCCAAGGTGATGCTCGCCAAGGGCAACCGCAGCAAGCAGGTCACCGACGCCTGCGCCCGGCACGGCGGCTTCTACCTCGGCTCCATCGGCGGCCCGGCCGCCCGCCTCGCCCAGGACTGCATCAAGAAGGTCGAGGTCGTCGAGTACGAGGAGCTCGGCATGGAGGCCGTCTGGAAGATCGAGGTCGAGGACTTCCCGGCGTTCATCGTCGTGGACGACAAGGGCAACGACTTCTTCCAGGACCCCGCCCCGCAGCCGACCTTCACCTCGATCCCGGTGCGCGGTCCCGGGCTCGCGTGAGCGGTACTCCCGGCCCGGCGGGGCCCCGGCCGGTGCGTCCGGCCGGGGCCCCGCGCCGTACGGCCCGGCGGCCGGCCGGCGCGGGGCCGGGCCGGCCGGAATAGCCTCGGTGGGGGGCGGTGCTGACCTGGACGGAGGTGATCGGCAGTGGCCGACGAGCAGCAGGACAGGTACCGGATCGAACACGACTCCATGGGGGAGGTCCGCGTCCCCGCCGACGCGAAGTGGCGGGCCCAGACCCAGCGGGCCGTGGCGAACTTCCCCGTCTCGGGGCAGCGCATCGAACGCGCGCACATCGAGGCCCTGGCCCGCATCAAGGGGGCCGCGGCCAAGGTGAACGCCCGGCTGGGCGTGCTCGACGAGGACGTCGCCGAGGCGATCCAGGAGGCGGCCGAGGAGGTCGCCCGGGGCGAGTGGGACGAGCACTTCCCCGTCGACGTGTTCCAGACGGGGTCGGGGACCTCGTCCAACATGAACGCCAACGAGGTCATCGCCACCCTCGCCGGTGAGCGGCTGGGGCGGGACGTCCATCCCAACGACCACGTCAACGCCTCCCAGTCCTCCAACGACGTCTTCCCGTCCTCCATCCACATCGCCGCCACGGCCGCCGTCACCCGCGACCTGATCCCGGCCCTGGACCACCTCGCGACCGCGCTGGAGCGCAAGGCCGAGGAGTTCGCCGACGTGGTGAAGTCGGGCCGGACCCATCTCATGGACGCCACGCCCGTCACGCTGGGCCAGGAGTTCGGCGGCTACGCCGCCCAGGTCCGGTACGGCATCGAGCGGCTGAACGCCTCCCTGCCCCGGCTCGCCGAACTGCCCCTCGGCGGCACCGCCGTCGGCACCGGCATCAACACCCCGCCCGGCTTCTCCGCCGCCGTCATCGAGGAGGTCGCCCGCGCCACCGGGCTGCCGCTGACCGAGGCGCGCAACCACTTCGAGGCGCAGGGCGCCCGGGACGGCATCGTCGAGACCAGCGGGCAGCTGCGCACCATCGCCGTCGGACTGACCAAGATCGCCAACGATCTGCGGTGGATGTCCTCCGGGCCGCGCACCGGGCTCGCCGAGATCTCCCTGCCCGACCTCCAGCCGGGCTCCTCGATCATGCCGGGCAAGGTCAACCCGGTCGTCCCCGAGGCGGTGCTGATGGTCGCGGCCCAGGTCATCGGCAACGACACGACCGTCACCACCGCCGGGGCGGCCGGCAACTTCGAGCTCAACGTGATGCTGCCGGTCATCGCCAAGAACGTGCTGGAGTCGGTCCGGCTGCTCGCGAACGCCTCCCGGCTGCTGGCCGACCGCACGGTCGACGGCATCGTCGCCCACCGCGAACGGGCGCGGGAGTACGCCGAGTCGTCGCCCTCCGTCGTCACCCCGCTCAACCGGTACATCGGGTACGAGGAGGCCGCCAAGGTCGCCAAGAAGGCGCTGGCCGAGCGGAAGACGATCCGTCAGGTCGTCCTGGAGAGCGGGTACGTCGAGCGCGGCGACCTGACCGTCGAGCAGCTCGACGAGGCGCTGGACGTCCTGCGGATGACCCGCCCGTGACCCGGCCGGCCCGGGTGCGAACCATGACGGGCGCCGCGGCCTCGCATGTCCGGGGCGCCTAATATCTGTGCATGGCAGACGGCGAAGCGGTGAGAGCGGTGGCGGAAGCGGGTGAGGCGGCGGCCCGCTGGGCGCCCGGGAGCCAGATCCTGTGGCGGTACCGGGAGAACGCCGGCACCCGCTTCCACATCGCGCGCCCCGTCACCGTCGTGCGGGACGACCCCGAGCTGCTCGCCGTGTGGATGGCGCCCGGCACCGAGTGCGTGCGGCCGGTGCTCGCCGACGGCACGCCCGTGCACCTGGAGCCGCTCGGCACCCGCTACACCAAGCCGCGGGCCGTCCGGCGCGACCGCTGGTTCGGCACGGGCGTGCTGAAGCTGGCGCGGCCCGGTGAGCCCTGGTCGGTGTGGCTGTTCTGGGAGCCGGGCTGGCAGTTCAAGAACTGGTACGTGAACCTGGAGGAGCCGCTGACCCGCTGGGCGGGCGGCGTCGACTCCGAGGACCACTTCCTGGACATCTCCGTCCACCCGGACCGCAGTTGGCAGTGGCGGGACGAGGACGAGTTCGCCCAGGCCCAGCGGGACGGCCTGGTGGACGCCGGACTCGCCGAGCGGGTGCGGCAGGCGGGGCGGGACGCGGTGGAGGTGATCCGCGCGTGGGGGCCGCCGTTCTGCGACGGCTGGCAGGACTGGCGCCCGGATCCGTCCTGGGCGGTACCGTCGCTGCCGGAGGACTGGGACCGCACGCCCGCGCGCGTGTCCCCGTGAGACCCTTGATGTGCCCCGGGGCAAGAACCGTAGGATCGTCCTCCGCAACCAGGGAGCGGGGTCGGTGCACAGCACCGTCGTCGAGGGGTGGTGGCTGGGTGGCGGACGGGCGCACAGTGGCAACCACCGGAGCACGGGCTGAGCTTGACCGATCGTCACCGAGGGGCGGCAGGACGTGATCGAGGGGTACCAGGGCGACACCGGCAGGGACCGCCGGCGGTCCGCCGACGGCACGGGAACGGTCCCCGGCCACGCGGGAATCCCGTTCCCTGGGCACGTATTGCGGGTATCGGGTTTTCTGCGGGACGAACTGCACGCGCGGCGCGCAGCCCCGGACGGATGGATTCGACACGCGTGACGGAGCAGCCGATCTCCTTCGAACGCCCCCAGACGGGCGCCGACCCCGCGGACCCCCGCGGGGCGCTCCTGCGTTCCCCGGTGCCGCCTTCCGCGGGCACCCCGGCGGCCGGTACCGCCGCCTTACCGGCACAGGCACGCCCCGGCGAGACGCCCCCGGACACGGCGGTGCCCGGTCAGGAGCCGGCCGGCGTGACCGAGCACTCCCAGCCGGGCGCCGAGCACGCCGCCGAGCCCGACACGCACCGCCCGCGTCCGGCGCCCGAGGGCGTCCCGGCCCCGGCGGCCGGCGAGCAGGAGCACGCCGAGGCGGCGGGCGGGGAGCGCCGTACCGGGCAGGGGCTGCCGCCGGGCCGGCCCACGCCGATGCGGCGGGACGGGGACCGGCTGCGCTTCGTGGGCGCCGCGACCCGGCGGATCGCCCGCGGCATGGACCTGGACGAGATCGTGATGGGGCTGTGCCGGGCCACCGTGCCCACGTTCGCCGACGCGATCCTGGTCTACCTGCGCGAGCCGCTGCCCGTGGGCGACGAGCGGCCCATCGGCCCGCTGGTGCTGCGGCTGCGCCGCACCGACCGGATCCCGGCCGAGCGCGACACCGAGGGCGGCTTCATGCCCCCGGTCCAGCCCGAGCCGTCCGGGCTGGACGCGGTCGGCGCCGAGACCTGCGAGGTGCGGCCCGGCAGCGCGCTCGCCGAGGTGCTGCGCGGAGTGCGGCCGGTCTTCACGGACGCGCCCGCCGCCCGCGCCGCGCTGCCCGAACTCCTCGGGGACGGCGGCGGCTTCGCCGTGCCCTCGGGGCAGCGGGCGATCCTCGCGCCGCTGCGCGGACGGCGCCGGGTGATCGGCGCCGCGCTGTTCCTGCGCCGCCCCGAGCGCCCCGCCTTCGAGGCCGACGATCTGCTGGTGGCCGCCCAGCTGGCCACGCACAGCGCCCTCGGCATCGACAAGGCCGTGCTGTACGGCCGGGAGGCGTACATCGCGGACGAGTTGCAGCGCACCATGCTGCCGGAGACCCTGCCGCGGCCGACCGGCGTGCGGCTGGCGGCCCGCTACCTGCCGGCCGCGGAGACCGCGCGCGTCGGCGGCGACTGGTACGACGCGATCCCGCTGCCCGGCAGCCGGGTCGCCCTCGTCGTCGGCGACGTCATGGGCCACTCCATGACCTCGGCCGCGATCATGGGTCAGCTGCGCACCACCGCGCAGACCCTGGCCGGCCTCGACCTGCCGCCGCAGGAGGTCCTGCACCACCTCGACGAGCAGGCCCAGCGCCTGGGCATCGACCGCATGGCGACCTGCCTGTACGCGGTCTACGACCCGGTCTCGCACCGCATCACCATCGCCAACGCCGGCCATCCGCCGCCGGTCCTGCTGCACCTGGGCGGCCGGGCCGAGGTGCTGCGGGTGCCCGCGGGCGCCCCGATCGGCGTCGGCGGCGTCGACTTCGAGGCCGTGGAGCTGGACGCGCCCGCCGGCGCGACCCTGCTGCTGTACACCGACGGCCTGGTCGAGTCCCGCCTCAGGGACGTGTGGACCGGCATCGAGCAGCTGCGGGAGAAGCTGGCCGCGACCGCGCAGCTCACCGGGCCGGACCATCCGCCGCCGCTGGAAGCGCTGTGCGACGAGGTGCTGGACATGCTCGGCCCGGGCGACCGGGACGACGACATCGCGCTGCTCGCCGCCCGCTTCGACGGGATCGCGCCGAACGACGTGGCGTACTGGTTCCTGGAGCCGGAGGACGCCGCCCCCGGCCGGGCCCGCCGCCTGGCCCGCCGCGCGCTCGAGCGCTGGGGCCTGGAGGAGCTCAGCGACTCGGTGGAGCTGCTGGTCAGCGAGGTCGTCACCAACGCCGTGCGGTACGCCACCCGCCCGGTCACCCTGCGGCTGCTGCGCACGAACGTGCTGCGCTGCGAGGTCGGCGACGACGTGCCGCAGCTGCCGCGGCTCCGTCAGGCGCGGGCCACGGACGAGGGCGGGCGCGGGCTGCTCCTGGTGAACAAGGTGGCCAGGAGGTGGGGGGCGACCCGGCTCTCCACCGGCAAGGTGGTGTGGTTCGAGCTCGGGGTGCCCCCCGCTCCCTAGCGCCCGGCAGGCCCTGCCGTCGGATCCCCCCGCCGTCCGTCCAAGGGGGATCCGACGGCTGCCGCGGGGGCGGTGTTCCGTTGCCCTCTTCGGGTGGCGTCTGCGGCCCCGCCCCGCAGGGCGCGTTGCGCCGCGGGTTTCCGGGGCCTGGAATGGCTCGCCGGTGCTCCAAGGTCCGAGCACCCGCAGTCAGCTCCAGGAGGATGCATGCCCTCAGCCACCATCCGCCGTGCCGTGACGGTCGGCGCCCTGACAACCGCATTGACGTTCGTGCTGTCCGCACACGCGTCGGCAGACGTCGGCGACGAGGACATCGTGCGGGTCAAGTTCACGGGTGTCACCACGTTCGACACACGCCCCAGGGTCGTCACCAAGGGCACCAGCTGGGTCACCTACCTGCACCTGTACACGCCGGGGAAGAAGTTCGCCGGCGACGCCGGCTCGCGGTGCAGCGCCGTCGCGGTCGCCGCCAACCGGGTGACCAGCCAGTGCACCCGGGTGCTGCGCATGAAGGACGGAGAGATCCACCTGCACGACATGATCGGCCGTGAGGGCGGCAAGTCCGTCACGGCCAAGACCGCCATCGTGGGCGGCACGGGCGTCTACAACGACGCCGAGGGCGAGGGCTACATCACCCTGAAGGGCGACCGCGTCCACTTCGACCTCCACGTCGATGACTGAGCGGTGCGCACCGGCCGGCCGCCGGCCGGCCGGTGCGTCGCCCGAGGGGTACGTGTGCCCCGGCCACGCGGGTTCCGTCGCGCTGCGGGAACGAACTGCGTGGAACGACTCGCCCGTGTCCCGGAAGGCCTGGGGCACTCCGTTCGGCCTGGAGGTTCCGTGATCACATCGGTTGTCCGCGGCATCGCCGTCACCGCCCTCACCACCACGATCGCCCTTCTCCCGACGCAGGCGCAGGCCGAGGGGTCGGACGAGGACAACGACATCGAGACGATCGAGCTGACCGGCGTCAACTGGCTCGACACGTCGCCCCCGCACATCCGGGTCGGCGACAAGTGGGTGGTCCGCCTGGACCTGTACACCAAGCGGAAGACGGGGTCGGCCGAGCGCCCGCTGCAGCGCGCCGGTGACGGTCAGGCGGAGTGCAGCGCGGTCCAGGTCCGGGGCAGCCGGGTGACCACGGTGTGCACGCGCGTGCTGAGCCTGAAGAAGGGCACGCTGACGCTCAGCGACATGATCACGTCCACCCCGCGGAAGCCCGTGACGGCCAAGACCGCCATCACCGGCGGCACCGGCCAGTACCGCTCCGCCTACGGTGACGGCTACCTCACCCTGGACGGCCGGTACAGCCACTGGAAGCTCGACGTCGACGAGTGACCCGGCCTCGGCCGCGCCGGTGCGGGGACGCCGTTCCGCGTCCCCGCGCCGGGGTCCCCGCGTCCTCAGTCGCCTATGCCCGAGGTTTTCTCGATGAGACGGGTGAAGACGATGAGCGCTCCCACGGCGGGCAGGAGGCCGGCCAGCGTCCACAGGACGCAGAACCCCGCCGCCGCGGCGGCCATCATGCGCAACGGGGCCGGGGCGTCCTCGGGAATCCCCGCCACCACCAGGAGGAGCACGGTGGACAGGACCCCCGTCGCGATGATGGTGAAGAACGGCCACAGGTAGTGGGCGATCGGCAGGATCCGCGCCTTCCTCGCCTTTTTGAGGAAACTGTTGTCGCAGGCACGCGTGATCATCGCCAGGACGGCGAACACGGATCCGATGATGATGCCGACCATGGAGACGGCGACGCTGAGCGCCTCCTCCATCGGCAGGTCGCCGTCGTGGCCGAGCCAGGCGCCGCCCGCCGCCCCCAGGACCGCGCCCAGCGGCTCGCCCCACCATCCGCTCCGCAGGCTCACGTGCACGAGCCTCATGAACTCCTTGAAGTACTTGTCCCCCAGGGTGCGCCCGGCGGGTTCCTCCGGGCAGGAGTCGAAGCCTTTCGGCGTTTCCGTGTCCATGAAAGCCCCCGCCCGTCGGCGGTCACTCCCACCGAGCCGCGTTCACTCGGTCCGGTTCCTCGTCACCCGTCCCTTCTCACGGGCCCTTCTCCGCTTCCACGACCGCCGCGTACAGGCTCATGCCGCGCAGGGCGTCGTACAGCGAGGCGTGGCGCCCGGCGGGGGACTCCTCCTCCGCCGGGTGCGGTTCGTGTATCAGGCCGACCTGGAAGTCACGTGTGCCGGCCGTGCACTCGGCGAACTCTCGAAGGGAACCGTTCATCGCTCGCTCCGCCTTTCAGGGTGCGCGCCGTGCGGGGCCGCCGGGAATGGGGCCGGAACATGCGCATCACCCTAGGCGGCGTCGGCCGATCAGGCCCGTTAAGCCGACATAAGAGTGAATTTCAGCTGAACAAATAACCAATAAAGGGAAAACGTGTCTGCCCGGGTGGGGGGAGCTGGTCGCGAGGCCGGCGGGCACCGTGCGCGCGGGGGCGCCCGGCGGCTCGTCGGGCGCCCCCGCGCGTTACTCGTCCTCGTCCTCGTCCTCGTCCGGTACGACGGGGTCCTGCGGGATGTCCTCGTCGACCGGCGGTTCCGTCGTCGGTGTCTGGGACGGCGTCCGGGACGGTGTCTGGGACGGCGTCTGGGACGGCGTCCGGGACGGTGTCCGGGAGGCCGGCGGCTCCGACGTCGGCTCCTCGGTGGTCGGTTCCTCCGAGGGCGTCTCGACCGGCTGCCGGGTGACGGGGGGCTTCGGCGTCCGGGTGGGCCTGACGGCCGCGCCCTGGGTGGTCTCCAGGTCGAACCGGCTGACCTCGTCCAGCACGCCGAAGGTGTACTCCGCCCAGATCTGCGCCGGGAAGCCGCCGCCGTTGACCCGTTCGAAGCCGCCCGCGCCGTACAGCTCGACCTGCGGGTGCGGGGGCTTGGTGCTCTCGCCGAACAGGCCCACCGCGGTGACCAGGTCGGGGGTGTAGCCGACGAACCAGGCCGACTTGTTGTTGTCGGACGTGCCCGTCTTGCCGGCGACCTGCTGGCCGTTCCGCCGCGGGTTGTCCCGTACGGACGCGCGGGCCGTGCCGTCGTCGACCACGCCGGTGAGCACCGAGGTCACCGTGTCGGCGGCCTCCCGGCTGATCACCTGCTCGCCGATCGGGTCGGGCATGGTGACCGTGCGGCTCCGCTGCTCCGCCGACGCGATGATGGTCGGGGTGACCTTCCTGCCGTGGTTGTCGAGGGTGGCGTAGACCCCGGCCATCTCCAGCGGGCTCGCGCCCATGGTGCCGAGGGTCTGGGCGGGCACCGCCTTCAGGCCCTCGGTGTCCATGCCGAGCGCGCCGGCCGTCTCCAGCACCTCCGTCATGCCGACGTCCACGCCCATCTGCGCGAAGACCGAGTTCACGGACTTGTTCATCGCCGTCTGCACGGTGATGTCGCCGTAGTCCCGGTCGTCCTCGTTCTCCGGGGCGAAGCCGACCTCGCCGCCGTCGCGGTCGACGACCGGGCGCTTGCTGGTGCCGTCGTAGACCGTGCTCGCGGTGATCGGCGTGCCGTCCCGGGTGGTCGCGCCCTCCTCCAGGGCGGCGGCGAGGATCACCGGCTTGAACGTCGAGGCCGGCTGGTAGTCGGTGCGGGTGGCGTTGCTGAGGTAGTGCTTGAAGTAGTCCCGGCCGCCGTACAGCGCGACGATCTTCCCGGTCTCCGGGTCGACGGAGACGGCGCCGGCCTGCACCGCGGCGTCGACCTCGCGCTTTCGCGGATCGAGCCTGCCGGTCAGCTGCGTCTTCACGGCCCGCTCCAGCTCGGCCTGCTTTTCGCGGTCGATGTTGAGCGTGATGGTCCAGCCGTTGTCCTGGACCTCGGCCTCCGCCTGCGCCTGGGAGATGCCCTCCTGCTCCCTCAGCTGCCGGGCGAGCTGCTGGTTGGCGAGCTGGACGAGGTAGCCCTTCTGGCCCGCGAGCCCGGCGGTGCCCCGGGGCTCCTCCGGGACCGGGAACTCCATGGCGTCCCGCTCGGCCCTGTCCAGCCAGCCCTCCTCGACCATGTTGTCCAGGACGTAGGTCCAGCGCTCCTTCACCAGCCGCTTGCCGGTGTCGGAGGCGACCGCCCAGTCGTACTGGCTCGGCGCCTGGAGCAGCGCGGCGAGGTAGGCGCCCTGCTCGACGGTCAGGTCCTCGGCGTCGGTGCGGTAGTAGGCCTGGGCGGCCGCCTGGATGCCGTAGGCGCCGCGGCCGTAGTAGCTGGTGTTGATGTAGCCCGCGAGGATGTCGTCCTTGGACATCTCGCGGTCCACCTTCAGCGAGATGACCAGCTCCTTCAGCTTGCGGCTGACGGTCTGCTCCTGGCTGAGGTAGTAGTTCTTGACGTACTGCTGGGTGATCGTCGAGCCGCCCTGGGTGCCCTTGCCGGCGAGGGTGTTGAGCAGGCCGCGGGCGGTGCCCCTCAGGTCGACGCCGGCGTCGCTGTAGAAGCTCTTGTTCTCGGCCGCGACGAAGGTCCGCTGGACGTCCTTGGGCACCTTGTCCAGGCCGACGATCTCGCGGTTGACCGTGCCCGAGCGGGCCAGCACCGTGCCGTCGCTGAACTTGTACACGTTGCTCTGGCGCCGTGCCGCCGCGTTGCCCTCGGGCACGTCCACCACCAGGTACAGCACGACGAACGCGCCGATGCCGAGCAGGCACAGGCCGAAGAACGCGCCGAGGACCTTCTTCCAGGTGAACAGCGCGCGCATGCCGCCCCGGCCGGCGCCGCCGGCCGCCCTGCGGGCCCCGGCCCGGCCGCCGAGGGCGGCCGACGGCGTCCCGGACGAGCGCCGGGGCGCCGCGCGGTGGCCACCGCGCTGTCGCGCTCGTCTCTCTTCCGCTCGTCCCATGGGTCCGATCCGCTCCGCTTCGTTCATGTGTGCTCAGAAGTCACACAGGTTCGCCGCTCAGGTCAGCTCAGAAAGCTAACACCACCAGATATGACAAAGGGCTGCCGATCCGGCCTTTTACGGACGTGACAATCAGCACCCGTCCCACAGGAATCGACGCCCGAGCCGGGCGGAGGGTTGTCATGACACGATAAAGTGATATCACTTAGATAGACCGGAGCCGGGCAGGAGAGCTCCGGCGCGAGAACGGGGGGACACCCATGCCCACAGAGGACACCCAGGTCACGGCCGACGTGCCGGAGATGCCGGCCCCGCGCGTGCGGGAGTTCCCGGCGCACAGCATCGGCGGCGGGCTCGCGCTGCTGCTCGGACTGGCCGGGCTGCTGGCCGCCGCCGTGCTGATCGTCGGCGCCACGGTCGTCGCCGCGGCCGGCGCCAAGGCCGCGCTGATCGTCGCGGGCGTCCTGGTCGGCCTCGCCTCCTTCCTGGCGATGTGCGGGCTGAACATGGTGGCGCCGGGCGAGGCCCGGGTCGTCCAGCTCTTCGGGCGGTACCGCGGGACGATCCGGCAGGACGGGCTGCGCTGGGTCAACCCCTTCACCTCGCGCAGCAAGATCTCCACCCGGGTCCGCAACCACGAGACCGCCGTGCTCAAGGTGAACGACGCCTACGGCAACCCGATCGAGCTGGCCGCCGTGGTGGTGTGGAAGGTGGAGGACACCGCCCAGGCCACCTTCGAGGTGGACGACTACGTGGAGTTCGTCTCCACCCAGACCGAGGCCGCCGTGCGGCACATCGCCATCGAGTACCCCTACGACGCCCACGAGGAGGGCGGCCTGTCGCTGCGCGGCAACGCCGAGGAGATCACCGAGAAGCTCGCCGTCGAGCTGCAGGCGCGCGTGGAGGCGGCCGGCGTGCGGATCATCGAGTCGCGCTTCACGCACCTGGCGTACGCTCCCGAGATCGCCTCGGCGATGCTCCAGCGGCAGCAGGCCGGCGCGGTCGTCGCGGCCCGGCGGCAGATCGTGGACGGCGCGGTGGGGATGGTGGAGATGGCGCTCGCCCGGCTCACCGAGCGGGACATCGTGGAGCTGGACTCCGAACGGAAGGCGGCGATGGTGTCGAACCTGATGGTGGTGCTGTGCGGCGACCGCTCCGCCCAGCCGGTCCTCAACACCGGGTCGCTGTACCAGTGACACCCCCTGCCGAGGACTCCCGGTCCGGGCGCCGGCCGCAGCAGCGCAAGCAGGTGCTGCTGCGGCTGGACCCGTTGGTGTACGAGGCGCTCGCGCGGTGGGCGTCGGACGAGCTGCGGTCGGCCAACGCCCAGATCGAGTTCCTGCTGCGCAGGGCACTGGCGGAGGCGGGCCGGCTGCCCGGCGAGGCGGGCCCGATCCCGCGCCGCGGACGCCCGCCCGCGGATCCCGCCCCCTAGGCGCGGCGGGCCCCCGGCCGACGGGCGCACCGGCCGACGAGCGCACCCGGCCGACGGGCACCCCCGGCCGGCGGAGGCGCCCGGTCGGCGGGCGCACTCGCGCGACAGGCGCGCCCGTGTGACGGAACCGTGACAATCGCCCCCCACCTGCGCCCTCGCACCCTCACCGGGGTCTGCACACGGTGTGTATACACACTGCGTATACACACCGTGTAGAGTCCCCGGCATGTCCATCGGTCACACACTTCTGGGACTCCTGGAGTCCGGCCCCCGCCACGGCTACGACCTGAAGCGGACCTTCGACGAGAAGTTCGGTCACGACCGGCCGCTGCACTACGGCCAGGTCTACTCGACGATGTCCCGCCTGCTGAAGAACGGCCTCGTCGAGGTCGACGGCATCGAGGCGGGCGACGGCCCCGAGCGCAAGCGGTACGCCGTCACCGAGGCCGGCGTCACCGACGTCGAGCGCTGGCTCGCCACGCCGGAGAAGCCCGAGCCGTACCTGCAGTCGACCCTCTACACCAAGGTCGTCCTCGCCCTGCTCACCCACCGGGACGCGGCCGGCATCCTCGACACCCAGCGCTCGGAGCATCTGCGCAGCATGCGCGTCCTCACCGACCGCAAGCGCAAGGGCGACCTCGCCGACCAGCTCATCTGCGACCACGCCCTGTTCCACCTGGAGGCCGACCTGCGGTGGCTGGAACTGACCGCGGCGCGTCTGGACAAGCTGCGCGCGGCGGTGGCCCGATGACGCCGCCCGCCGGTTCCCTGCTCGCGGCCGAGGGGCTGCGCAAGGCCTACGGCCCGACGCCGGCGCTGGACGGCGCCGAGTTCTCCATCCACCCCGGCGAGGTGGTCGCCGTCATGGGCCCGTCCGGGTCCGGCAAGTCGACGCTGCTGCACTGCCTGGCCGGGATCGTCCCGCCCGACGCGGGGACGATCACGTACGACGGGCGGGAGCTGTCCGCCATGAACGACGCCCGGCGCAGCGCGCTCCGGCGCAGCGAGTTCGGGTTCGTGTTCCAGTTCGGGCAGCTCGTGCCGGAGCTGACCTGCGTGGAGAACGTGGCGCTGCCGCTGCGGCTGAACGGCGCCTCGCGCAGGGAGGCCGAGAAGGCCGCGCTGGGGTGGATGGAGCGGCTGGAGGTCGACGACCTCGCCGGGAAGCGGCCCGGTGAGGTCTCCGGCGGCCAGGGGCAGCGGGTCGCCGTCGCGCGTGCGCTGGTCACGCGCCCGCGGGTGCTGTTCGCCGACGAGCCGACCGGCGCGCTGGACTCGCTCAACGGCGAGCGCGTGATGGAGCTGCTCACGGACGCCGCCCGGTCCACCAACGCCGCCGTCGTCCTGGTCACGCACGAGGCGCGGGTGGCCGCGTACTCCGACCGCGAGATCGTGGTGCGGGACGGCCGGTCCCGGGACATGGAGCGCGTCGTATGAGGGGGCGGTGGGCCCGGGACCTGGCCATGGGCGTCCGCTTCGCCTTCGCGGGCGGGCGCGAGGGGTGGGGCCGGGCGCTGCTGACCGCGGTGGGCGTCGGGCTCGGGGTGGCGCTGCTGCTGCTGACGACGGCGCTGCCGAACGCGCTGGCCGCCCGGGAGGAGCGGGAGCAGGCCCGCACGGACCTGACCTTCGGCGCGCCGATACCGAAGGGGAACGACACCCTCTTGGTCGCGGAGGTCGGCACGGACTTCCGCGACCTGAGCATCCGCGGACGCGAGCTGGAACCCGAAGGGCCGCGCGCCCCGCTGCCGCCGGGGGTCGCGGAGTTCCCGGCGGAGGACGAGATGGTCGTCTCCCCCGCCCTGGAGCGGCTGCTGGAGTCCGACGGCGGGAGGCTGCTGCGGGAGCGGCTGCCGGAGCGGATCGTCGGCACCATCGGCGAGAGCGGGCTGGTCGGCCCGGCCGAACTCGCCTTCTACCGGGGCGGCGAGGGACTCGCCCCGTACCTCGACGGCGGCCGGGTGACCCGGATCGACCGGTTCGGGGAGCCGGACCCGGACCCGTCCTCCGAACCGCTGGACCCGGTGCTGCTCCTGCTGATCGTCGTCGTCCTGGTCGTGCTGCTGATGCCGGTGGCCGTGTTCATCGCGGCGGCCGTGCGGATCGGCGGCGAGCGGCGCGACCGGCGGCTCGCGGCGCTCCGGCTGGTCGGCTCCGACAGCCGGATGACCCGGCGCATCGCGGCCGGCGAGGCGCTCGCGGGCGCGCTGCTCGGGCTGGTGTTCGGCGCGGGCTTCTTCCTGCTGGGCCGTCAGGCGGTGGGCTCGGTCGAGCTGTTCAGCGTGAGCGTGTTCCCGGACTACCTCGACCCCTCGCCGCTGCTGACCCTGCTCGTCGCCGTCGCGGTCCCGGCGGCGGCGGTGCTGGTCACGCTGTTCGCGCTGCGCGGCGTGGTGATCGAGCCGCTCGGCGTGGTGCGCACGGCCAGGCCCGCGCGGCGCCGGCTGTGGTGGCGGCTGCTGCTGCCGCTGGGCGGGCTCGCGATGCTCTCCCCGATGGTCGGCCAGGGCCGCGAGAACGGGAACTTCAACACCTACCTGGTGGTCGGCGGCGTGATGCTGCTGCTGGTCGGGGTGACCACGCTGCTGCCGTGGGTGGTGGAGGCGGTCGTCGCCCGGCTCGGCGCGGGCGGCGTCTCCTGGCAGCTGGCGGTGCGCCGTCTGCAGCTGAGCAGCGGCACGGCGGCCCGTATGGTCAACGGCATCGCGGTGGCGGTGGCCGGGGCGATCGCGCTGCAGATGCTGTTCTCCGGCGTGGAGAGCGACTACACCGAGCAGACCGGGTACGACCTCTCGCGGGCGCAGATGCAGGTGTCCGTGCCGAAGGAGGTGCCGCTGGACGCGGCCGCCGGGAAACTGCGGAGCACCGAGGGCGTGCGCGGGGTCCTCGCCTACGCCGAGGGCTACGCCGGCGACCGCCGCCGCGACCCGGAGCACGGTACGCAGGTGACCGTCGGCGACTGCGCCTCGCTGCGCGAGATCGCGAAGCTGCCCGCGTGCCGCGACGGGGACGTGTTCGCCGTCCACGGCGCCGAGTACGACACCGAGACCCCCCTCGTGGCCGAACCCGGCCGGAGACTGTTCCTCGACCCGTCCTACGAGGGTTCCCCGCGCGGCCGGGAGGTCGCCTGGACGGTGCCGCGGGACCTGAAGCGGGCGGCGGCGCGCGTGGGCCCGACCGGCTCGGACCGGGGCGGTTTCCTGATCACCCCGAAGGCGCTGCCCGCCGCGGCCGCGCCCGCCCTGGAGGGGGAGGCGTACGTCAAGCTCGACCCGGCCGTGCCGGACGCGGAGGAGCAGGTGCGGAACACCGCGGCGGCCGTCCACCCGCTGACCTATCCCCTGTCCTGGTCCGGGACACAGCAGTCCGGCCGGTACACCTCCATCCGCACCGGGCTGTTCGTCGGCGCCGCCTGTGTGCTGGCGCTGATCGGGGCGAGCCTGCTGGTCTCCCAGCTGGAGCAGTTGCGCGAGCGCCGCAAGCTGCTGGCCTCGCTGGTCGCCTTCGGCACCCGGCGGCGCACGCTGACCCTGTCGGTGCTGTGGCAGACGGCGGTGCCGATCGCGCTGGGCCTGGTGCTGGCCTCCGTGGTGGGCCTGGCGCTGGGCGCGGTGCTGCTGCGGATGACGAGCGCGTCGGTGCGCGTGGACTGGGCGAGCGTGCTGTCGATGACCGGCATCGGCGCCGCGGTGGTCCTGGCGGTGACGCTGCTCAGTCTGCCGCCGCTGCTGCGGATGATGCGGCCGGAGGGGCTGCGCACGGAGTGAGGCGGCGTCACCCGCCGCCGTGCAGTACCCGGACGGGCAGCGGCCGCAGCGCCTCGCGCAGGGCGGCCGCCAGCTCCTCGTACTCCGCCTCGCGGGCGGACCCGGTCCGCATGGCGAAGGCGATGCGGCGGGTCGGGGCGGGGGCGGCGAAGCAGCCGGTGCACAGCCGGTCGCTGCGGCTCGTCTCCACCTCGACGGCGGTGCGCGGCAGCAGGGTGCAGCCCAGGCCGCCGGCGACGAGCTGGACGAGGGTGGCGAGCCCGGCGGCGGTCGTGCTGACCGGCACGTCCGCCCGGCCGACCTCCCGGCAGATGTCCAGGGCCTGGTCGCGCAGGCAGTGCCCCTCGTCCAGGAGGAGCAGGTCGAGCTCCTTCAGGGCCTCGCGCGGGATGCCCTCCCGGCCGCCGAGCGGGTGGCCGAGCGGAGTGACGAGCACGAAGTCCTCGTCGAACAGCGGCAGTTCGGTCACCCCGGGCACGCCGAGCGGGACGGCGAGCAGCAGCAGGTCCAGACGGCCGCGGGCGAGGCCGTCCAGCAGCGAGGCGGTCTGCTCCTCGTGGACCTGGAGGTCGAGGTCCGGGTAGCGGCCGTGGACGAGGTTGAGCACGGTCGGCAGCAGGTACGGCGCCACGGTCGGGATGACGCCGAGGCGCAGCACCCCGGTGAACGGCGCCCGCACCGCCTGGGCCTCCTCCATCAGCGCCCCGACCTCCGCCAGCACCGCCTTCGCCCGCTCGGCGAGCCGCTCGCCGGCCGGTGAGAGCAGCACCTTGCGGGTCGTACGCTCCAGCAGCGTGACGCCGAGGGCGTCCTCCAGGGCCGAGACGGCGCCGGACAGGGCCGGCTGGCTCATGCCGATCGTGGCGGCGGCGTCCCGGAAATGCAGATGCTCGGCGACCGCGGCGAAGGCCCGCAGCTGGGCGAGACTGGGCTGCCTCTCCCGCCCCGTCGGCACCGATAACCACCTCCGATCAACCCGACCGAGTGTAGCTATTTCCGTAATCAATCCGCGCTGTGCCACCATCAACTCCGTCCAACCCATGGGAAACGCCTGCAAAACGGGTGTTTCTTCGCTGCGAGGAGAGCTAGTGCTCACTGTCGGTGACAAGTTCCCCGAGTTCGAACTGACCGCCTGCGTCTCTCTGGAGAAGGGCAAGGAGTTCGAGAAGATCAACCACAAGACCTACGAGGGCAAGTGGAAGGTGATCTTCGCCTGGCCCAAGGACTTCACCTTCGTGTGCCCCACCGAGATCGCGGCCTTCGGCAAGCTGAACGAGGAGTTCGCCGACCGCGACGCGCAGGTGCTCGGCTTCTCCGGTGACTCGGAGTACGTCCACCACGCCTGGCGCAAGGACCACGACGACCTGCGCGACCTGCCGTTCCCGATGATGGCGGACTCCAAGCACGAGCTCATGCGGGCGCTGGGCATCGAGGACGAGGAGGGCTTCGCCAAGCGCGCGGTCTTCATCGTGGACCAGAACAACGAGATCCAGTTCTCCATGGTGACCGCGGGCTCCGTCGGCCGTAACCCGAAGGAGGTCCTCCGGGTCCTGGACGCGCTCCAGACGGACGAGCTGTGCCCGTGCAACTGGACCAAGGGCGACGAGACGCTCGACCCGGTCAAGCTGCTGGCCGGGGAGTGACCGGACATGTCCCTCGACTCCCTCAAGTCCCGTATACCGGACTACGCCAAGGACCTGAAGCTCAACCTGGGCTCGGTCATCGGCAACTCGGAGCTGTCGGCGCAGCGGCTGTGGGGCACCGTGCTGGCGACGGCGATCGCCTCGCGCTCCCCGATCGTGCTGCGTGAGCTGGAGCCGGAGGCGAAGGCGAACCTGTCGCCGGAGGCGTACACGGCGGCCAAGTCCGCCGCGGCGATCATGGCGATGAACAACGTCTTCTACCGCACCCGCCACCTGCTGTCGGACCACGAGTACGGCTCCCTGCGCGCGGGCCTGCGGATGAACGTCATCGGCAACCCGGGCGTCGACAAGGTCGACTTCGAGCTGTGGTCCTTCGCGGTCTCCGCCATCAACGGCTGCGGCATGTGCCTGGACTCCCACGAGCAGGTGCTCCGCAAGGCGGGCCTGGACCGCGACACCGTCCAGGAGGCCTTCAAGATCGCCTCCGTGATCCAGGCGGTCGGCACGACGCTGGAGGCGGAAGCCGTCCTCGCCGAGTGACCTCCCGGCACGCCCGACCGGGCCCCGGCCACCCGTCAGGTGGCCGGGGCCCGGTCGTCGTCACGGCTCATGCGGAAGGCGGGGAGGGCGGCGCGGGCGGGGGCTCCGCGCCCGGCGCCGCGTCCGTCGCCGTGGCGCCCCTCGGCCTCGGCGCCTGGCGCAGGGCCGCCTCCCGCGAGTACGTCCGCAGGTAGGTCGCCACCGTGTTCGTGACCGCCACCAGCGGTACGGCGACCACCGCCCCGCCGATCCCGGCCACCAGTCCCCCGGCGCTCACCGACAGCACCACCGCCAGCGGATGGACCCGCACCGCGCGTCCCAGGATGAACGGCTGCAGGATGTGCCCCTCGATCTGCTGCACCGCCAGCACCACCGCCAGGGTCATGACGGCCGTGAAGACGCCCTGGGTGACGAGGGCCACCACCACCGCGAGCGCGCCGGAGACCACAGCGCCGACCAGGGGGATGAAGGAGAAGAGGAAGATGAAGACCGCCAGCGGCACGGCCATCGGCACGTCCAGGAAGTAGATGCCGAGGCCGATGAAGACGGCGTCGATCAGCGCCACGATCACCGTGCCGCGCACGTACGACGTGAGCGTCCGCCACGCTCGCGGCCCGGCCCCGGCCACTCCGGGCCGCGCCGCCGCCGGCACCAGCCGCAGCGTCCACTGCCAGATGCGCTTGCCGTCGTAGAGCAGGAACAGCGTGGAGAAGACGGCGAGCAGAAGTCCCGTCAGGGCCTCCACCACGACCGTCACGCCCTCCAGGCCCGCCGAGGTGATCTGGTCGGTGTTGGCGCCGACCGCCTCGCGCAGGTTCGTGGCGATCTCGTTGATCTGTTTTTCCGTGACGTGGAAGGGGCTGTTCAGCAGCCAGTTGCGCAGTTCGTCGATGCCGTCCTGGACCTGGCCGGAGAGGTTGTCGATGTTCTCCATGACCTGCCAGGTCACGAACCAGCCCATCAGTCCCATGATGACGAAGCCGAGGACGGCCGTCAGCGCCGTGGCCGGCCCGTGCGGCACCCCGTGCCGCCGCAGCCGCGCCACCGTGGGCTGCAGCAGCGCCGTGATCAGGAGCGCGGCGGCGAAGGCCAGCACGACCAGCCGGACGGCGCTGATGACCCGCATCAGCACCCACAGCGTGCCCGCCAGCACCAGCAGCCGCCAGCCGGCCTCGGCCGCCACCCGCAGGCCCCACGGGACCGCCTGGACGGGGTCCGGGCGGGCCGGGACCGCGGGCGCGTAGTCCGGGGGCGGCGGGACGTGGTCCTGCGGCGGCATCGGTTCGTCCTCGGCCCGCGCCCGTTCCGCCGCGGCACGGCGCTCGTTCCACCGTTCGCTCATCTCGGTGAGCCCCGCGCCGAGCCGGCCGAGCCACCCTGGCACTCGCGACATGATCCGTCCTCTTCCCCCGTAGCTGCGCACCACTCCCCCCTGGAGTCGTTCGCATCCGACCGTACAGGGCGAAAGCCCCCCACCGTAGGACGGTGAGGGGCTGCGTGGAGTCGCGCAGGGGCCGGGGGCGGCTCAGTACCAGTGGTTGGCCTGCCAGAACGACCAGGCCCCGCAGGGGCTGCCGTAGCGCTCGTTCATGTAGTTCAGGCCCCACTTGATCTGGGTGGCCGGGTTGGTCTGCCAGTCGGCGCCGACGGAGGACATCTTGGAGCCGGGCAGGGCCTGGAAGAGGCCGTAGGCGCCGGAGGAGGGGTTGACCGCCTTGTAGTTCCAGCTGGACTCGTGGTCCACGATGTTGCTGAAGCACTGGAACTGGCCGCTCGGCACCATCTGCCGCGCCATCGCCTGGATCTGCGCGATGGTGTACGAGGACTGGACGGCGAAGCTGGTCGCCTCGCGGGCGGCGTCGCGGCTGGCCGCATCCTTGGCCTCGGCGCGCTCCTTGGCTTCCTCGGCCGCCTTGGCCGCCTTGGCCGCCTTCTCGGCGGCTTTCTTCTTCGCGACGGCGGTCTCGGCGGCCGCCTTGCGGGCCGCCTCCTCGGCGTCCTTCTTGGCGCTCACGTCCGCTGCGATGGCCTGTGCGTCGGCCTGCTGCGTCAGGGACGCGGTCTGCACCTGGGCCTGCTGTCCCGCGGGTATGTCCGCGAGCAGCGTGGTGCCAGCGGCCGTCGTTTCGGCGTCGTTGTTCTGCGCGGTGCTGCCCGAGGCAACGCCGACGACGCTTCCGACAGCGGTGACCGCCGTGGCCGAGGCCACTGCGAATCCCCGGACCGAGATCCGGCTCACACGGTTTCCTTCCAGCATCGCCCGCTTAGGTGACCCTGGCGGACGCAATCGTGCCCCTGGCACTGGCCTCCCCAACTACGGGGTCACGGGAGGCGCGGGCCCGGTGGGCAACTCCCGCGGGGGGAGCGCCGCGTGGTGCTCGGGCGGCATACGACGGCGCTATGCAGTTGACGCTGATGCTTTGTGGTGCCGTACCGCTGGGGGTACAGGTGTGTCGTATGCGGGGCCTGACAGGAGTGAGACTCTGCCGCAACCCGACGCCGCAAGGCAATTCCGAGTTGCGTGTGAAAGCTCACACCCGGTTTCGGCCCAGGGATTTCCCGGAAACCGCCACACGTGAAGGCGCCGCCCGGCTAGGCTCTACGCCTTTCCCGGACGGCGCCGACGAGTGCGCGACCGGCCCCGGTCGGGGCATCACCGCCCCGTTCGGGGCGCTCCGTTCAGATCTGTCCGTCCTCCAGCATTTCGGTCACAAGGGCGGCGATCTGGGACCTTTCGGACCGCGTCAGCGTCACGTGCGCGAAGAGCGGATGGCCCTTCAGCTTCTCGACGACGGCGACGACACCGTCGTACCGGCCGACCCGGAGGTTGTCCCGCTGCGCCACGTCGTGGGTCAGGACGACCCGCGAATTCGCCCCGATCCGGGACAGAACGGTGAGCAGGACGTTCCGTTCGAGGGACTGGGCCTCGTCCACGATCACGAACGCGTCGTGCAGGGAGCGGCCGCGGATGTGGGTGAGCGGCAGGACCTCCAGCATCCCGCGCGCGGTGACCTCCTCGATGACCTCGCGGCTGGTGACCGCCGACAGCGTGTCGAAGACCGCCTGTGCCCAGGGGCCCATCTTCTCCGCCTCGGTGCCGGGCAGGTAGCCGAGCTCCTGCCCGCCCACCGCGTACAGCGGGCGGAAGACCATGATCTTCTCGTGCTGGCGGCGCTCCAGGACCGCCTCCAGCCCCGCGCACAGGGCGAGGGCCGACTTGCCGGTGCCGGCCCGGCCGCCCATCGACACGATCCCGATGTCCGGGTCGAGCAGCAGGTCGAGCGCGATCCGCTGCTCGGCGCTGCGGCCCTTGACGCCGAACGCCTCCCGGTCGCCGCGCACGAGGCGGACGTCGCCGTCGGCGGTCACCCGGCCCAGCGCCCTGCCCCGCTCCGACTGGATGGTCAGGCCGGTGTGCACGGGCAGCCCGGCGGCCTCGGGCACGTGCACGCGCCCTTCCTCGAAGAGGATGTCCACCTGCTCGCCGGGCAGGGTCAGTTCGGACATCCCGGTCCAGCCGGAGGCGTCCGTGATGGCGAGCTCGGCGCGGTACTCCTCGGCGAGGAGGCCGACGGAGGAGGCCTTGATCCTGAGCGGCAGGTCCTTCGACACGAC
This sequence comes from Streptomyces glaucus, assembly GCF_039533365.1. Classification (NCBI taxonomy): domain Bacteria; kingdom Bacillati; phylum Actinomycetota; class Actinomycetes; order Kitasatosporales; family Streptomycetaceae; genus Streptomyces; species Streptomyces glaucus. Next base: position 14,478 of record NZ_BAAATK010000028.1, on the reverse strand, counting down.
GGTGACGTCGAACCCCTCGGCCTGCAGGTTGCGGGCGACCGCGAGGATGCGGGAGTCGTTGTCCCCCAGGCGGTAGCCGGTGGGCAGCACGCTGGGGTCCGAGTGGTTGAGCTCGACGCGGAGCGTCCCGCCGAGGTCCCCGGTCGGGATGGGGGCGTCGAGGCGGCCGTACCGGATCCGGTAGTCGTCGAGCAGGCGCAGGGCCTGCCGGGCGAAGTAGCCGAGTTCGGGATGGTGCCGCTTGGCCTCCAGCTCCGTGACCACGACGATGGGGAGCACGACCTCGTGCTCGTCGAAGCGGCTCAGGGCGTTCGGGTCGGCCAGCAGGACGCTGGTGTCGAGAACATAGGTGCGCCGGTCTGGCTTGTGGCGCTTTGTGCTGGTCACCACGGAAGGACGTACCCCCTCGGATGAGGTCGGGGAGCGACGGGAAGGAGCTGGACCGGTCGTCGGCCGCCCTGCACGCGCGCGGGCCGAGAACCGGCCCTCCGCGTCTGCTTCCGTGCCGTGACCGCACGGTCGGGCTGGTGCAAAGGGCCTCCCGGGCGGACGGCCCCGAGCCGCCCGCTGAGATCCGACGCCCGTGGTTCGGGCGTCGACCTGTCTGCGTTATGCCCTCGAACAGGCGCGGCCATGCCAGGGCATATGACGGCGGTCCGGTGAACTCCTCGTTACGTCCCTCGTGGGCCGGGGCAGGGCGATGCCCGTGCCGGCGGGTCAGCCGCCGTAACGGCGGTGCCGGGCCGCGTAGTCACGCAGGGCGCGCAGGAAGTCGACCTTGCGGAAGGCCGGCCAGAAGACCTCGCAGAAGTAGTACTCCGAGTGGGCGGTCTGCCATAGCATGAATCCGGACAGCCGCTGCTCGCCGCTGGTCCGGATGACGAGGTCCGGGTCGGGCTGGTCGCCGGTGTACAGGTGGCGCCCGATCATCTCGACGTCGACGGCCTCGGCGAGCTCGTCGAGGGAGGTGCCCTTGGCCGCGGCGTCGAGGAGCATCGAGCGGACGGCGTCGGCGATCTCCTGGCGGCCGCCGTAGCCGATGGCGACGTTGACGAGTATCCCGTCGATGTGCGCGGTGGCCTCCTCGGCCTCCTTGAGGGTGCGCTGCATCCCGGACGGCAGCAGGTCCATGGTGCCGACGTGGTGCACGCGCCAGCGGCCGTCGGCGGCGAGGGTGCGGACGACGTCCTCGATGATCCCGAGCAGCGGGACCAGTTCCTCCTGCGGCCGTTCGAAGTTGTCCGTGGACAGCAGCCAGAGGGTGACGACCTGGACGTCCGTCTCGCTGCACCAGCCGAGGAACTCCTCGATCTTGTCAGCGCCGGCCCGGTGGCCCTGTGCGGTGGTGGAACCGGCGGCCTTCGCCCAGCGCCGGTTGCCGTCCATGATGACGCCGATGTGCTTGGGCACCTGAGCGTGGTCCAGGTGGCCCTCCACCCGGCGCGCGTACAGCCTGACCAGCAGGCCGCGCAGCTTGTCGCGCAGGTTCACGAGATTGTCAGCCCCTCCGTACGGATCGGACAGGCGCGACGGGCCCGGCCGTCGGATTCGGCCGAGGGCGGTCCCTGTCCGGATGGCGGTCCCCGGGGGCGAAGCCTACCGCTGCGGGGGGCGGGCCGGGGGCGGGGGTGGCCTGTGGCGGGGGCCCCGGGTTCCGGGTGGTTCCGCGGGTTCCCGTTCCCGGTGCCGGTGTTGGCCGGCCGGGGGTCCGCCGCTGCCGTGTCCGCCGGAGGGGTGAAGGGGGTCCGCCGGCGGGGCGGACGGGGTGACCGGCGGGGCGGACGGGGGTGGCCGGCGCGGAAAGGGGCGCGACCGGAGGGCGGGGAGGGCGCGGGAGGGGGACCGGGAGGAGCCGGTGAGGGGCGCGGTGAAGGGGGGCGAGAAGGGCGCGGGAAGGACGCGGGAAGGGCGCGCGAGGGGAGACGAAAAAACGGGCCGGTCCGTGGGGGGGGGGGAGACGGACCGGCCCGAGGGGGGGCTTCCACCATAACCCTTCGTAAGTGATGCTGCGTGCATCGGCACGCCACAACTACTCTCCGGAGTCGCCCGGCGACGCGCCGCTCGTCGCGGAAGCCGCCGTTCGCGGCGGCCCCGCGGCCGGAGCGCGGCGGGCCTCCGGGGCTTCGGCACGTTCCGGGGGAGGCGCCCTTCCCCCGGGCGGTCCCGGCGGCGGGCGCCCGCTCGGTCTCCGGTGGCCCCTCGCCCGGCCCGTGCGCCCGCGGCCCGCGCCGACCGGGGCGGTTCGAGGAGGCGGCACCGCGCAGTCCCCTCCACTGCGCGGTACCGCCCGCGCAGCTTCACTTACGCGAATTACCTTGGTCTGAACTTACGTCAGGCGCGGTCGCGGAATCCAACCGTCGGCATAACGATGTGGAAACCCCGTGAGAATCCTGCGGCGCTCCCGTCACCCGCCGTACCCGTCGTACCGTCACATGGCGAGCCGCGCCCGGGCGCTCCGGGAAACGGGATCCGGTCCCGTCCGGCCCGGCGGCCGCCGTGTGACGGCGCGTGCGAGGAGGACGGGGACGCGCGGGAGCGTCACGGGCGGGGTCTGCGGGCCTCGATGAGCTGGCGGGCGCTGTGGGCGACGAAAGGCCCCTCGTTCCGGATCCGCTCGTGCAGGGCGCGGAGCCGGGACTCGTACGCCTCCACGGTGAAGCCGGGCACCATCCAGACCACCTTGCGCAGGAAGTGCACGACGGCCCCGATGTCGTGGAACTCCATGCGCAGCCGTTCCGCGCGCAGATCGACGACCTCCAGCCCGGCGGCCTCGGCGTCGGCCCGTTCCCGTTCGGGATGCCGGTCGCCGCGGGCGCCGTCCGGCTGGGGCCCGAGGAAGAACTCGACGAGTTCGAAGGCGCTGGCGGGTCCCACGTGCTGGGCGAAGTACGTGCCGCCCGGCTCCAGGACCCGGGCGATCTCCGCCCACTGCGGCCGGACGGGGTGGCGGCTGACGACGAGGTCGAAGGCGCCGTCCGCGAAGGGCAGGGCCGCGTCCTCGGGCACGGCGACGACGGCCACGCCGCGCGGACGGAGCAGGGCGGTGGCCCTGGCGGCGTTGGGCGGCCAGCCCTCGGTGGCGACGGTGAGCCGGGGCGGTCGCGGGGCTCGGCCGAGGGCGGAGTCCAGCACCTCCCCTCCCCCGGTCTGGAGGTCGAGCACGGCCGCGGCGCCGCCCAGCCGCCCGGCCATCGTCCGCGCGTACCCCCAGGAGGGCCGCGCCTCGGTGGCCCGGCCCTCGAACCAGGAGAAGTCCCAGCCTTCGGTGGGCACGGAGGCGCCCTCGGTCACGAGGTCCTCGAAGGAGCGGAGGTGGTGGTGAGGCATGGGGAACGATCTCCACGGTGTCGGGGTTGTCCGGATGTCCGTACCCGCCGGCGTCCGTCCGGTGGTCCCGGCCGGTCCGCACGGCGCCGGGCGGGGGTCACGTCGCCGTCGCCGCTCCCAGCACCAGGCCGGTGAACGCCCCGCCCATCATGAAGGGCCCCAGGGGGATGGCGGACCTGCGGTTCGCCCGGCGCAGGGCGACGAGGGCCAGCCCGTACAGGGCGCCGTAGAGGATGCCGGCGAAGGCGCCGGTCAGCAGGGGCTGCCAGCCGTACCAGCCGAGGGCCAGCCCCAGGGACAGGGCCAGTTTGACGTCGCCGAAGCCCATGCCGGACGGGTTGACGAGGAAGAGGAGGAAGTAGCCGCCGGCCAGGGCGAGGCCGCCCAGCAGGCTCCTCGGCCAGGAGCCCGCGGCGGCGGGGAGGGCGGACGCCAGGGCCAGCAGGACGGCGAGCGCGGCGGCGAGGGGGAGGGTGAGGACGTCGGGGAGGCGGTGCACCCGGCGGTCGACGAGGGCCAGGAGGACCGCTGCGGGGGTGGCGAGGAGCCAGACGGCCGTCTCGGGGCGGGGACCGGCCGCCGCGGCGAGGGCCGCGCAGATCAGGGCCGTCAGCGTCGCGACGGCCGGGGTGCCGGGGCCGTAGGGTCCGCAGGGCCGTGGTGCGGTGCCGGTGTGCGGGCAGCGGGCCCGGCCGAGCCAGCCGGCGAAGGCGCCGGTGATCGCGTGGCCGCCGGGGCAGCGGTCGTTCCACGGTCGCCCGGGGTGGACCGAGAGGCGGTGGGCGGCGCGGGGCAGCAGGAGGCCGGTGCCCGCGCCCCACAGGGCCGCCGCGGTCGTCAGGAGGAACAGCACTCCGGGACCGTATGCCGCCGTGTCCCGTCGCGCATGGGCCCGTGGACCCATGCGGGACCCACTTCCCCGCGGATACGTTCGGTCCGGGCAGTCGGCCCTACGGCGGGTGACGGGCAGGGAGGTGGCCTCGGTATGGGGCGGCGCTGGCGGGACGGGCGGGGGACGCTGGTCGTGCACGGGGACGGCGGGGCCCCGCCCGTCCGGGTGCCGCTGGAGATCGCGACCTCCTACCGGGCCCGCACCAGGGGACTGCTGGGGCGGGACTCGGTCGACGGGGCGATCCTGCTGTCGCCGGCCGGCGGCGTGCACACCTTCCGGATGCGGTTCCCCATCGACGTGGCGTACCTCGACCGCCGGCTGCGGGTCGTCGCCGTGCGCACCATGCGGCCGGGCCGGCTCGGGCTGCCGCGGATCCGGTCACGGCACGTGCTGGAGGCGCAGGCCGGGGCGATGGCCGGGTGGGGGGTGCGGGCCGGGGGGCGGGTGGAGGTCGCCGCCGCGGAGTAGGGCGCCCCGGCCGGCGGTTTCCCGGGCCGCCGGCGGGCGCGTGGGGCCGGGGCCGCCGCGCCGGGGCCTGTGGCGGGTCAGGCCGTCCCGGGGCGGGGGAATCCACGCACCGCGGCGGGCGGCAGGTGGTCCCGTGGCACGGGCGCCGCGCGCCCCTCGAGCACCGTGCCGGCCCTCACCAGGGGATCCGCCGGGGCCGCCGGTGCCACCACCAGCCCTCCGCGTTCTCGTCCCGGCCGGGCCGGTCGTCCGCGCGGGCCGCGGCGTCCCCCTCTTCGGGCTCGGTGTGCTCCAGGACGACGCGGTCCAGCGGGCCGACCACGGAGCGCAGGGCGTCGGCGCAGGTGCCGCCGGCCTCGCGGGCCAGGCGCGCCAGCTCGTCCCGGGCTTCCAGATCGCGCCGGAACAGGTCCTCCCGGTACCGGCCCGACGGGCTCCATCCGGACTCCATGCGGCGGGCCAGCCGTTCCCACACGCGCAGGTGGTGGTGGAGGCGGCCCTCGACGCTCGCCGCCGGCCCCGTCGGGCGGCCGGCGAGGAAGGCGTCGGAGAGGGGCGTGGCGACGGGCTGCCGGTCGAGGACCTCCGGAAGCGGGCCCACGTGCGCACCGGGCAGGTCGGCCACCGGTTCCTCCACGGCGTCCACCCGGTAGGCGGTGTCCTCGCCGGTCTCCACCGCCTCCAGCCGGCACCTGACCGCACGTCCGTCCGGCACCGCGATCCAGTAGGCACTGGGCAGGCCGAGGTCCGAGGGGTAGAGCACGGGTCCCCCCGCCCCGGCCGCGATGCCGTGGGCGAGGCCTTTCTCCGTGAGACCGCCCGCGGCCCGTTCCCCGACCGTGACGTCCAGTTCGAGCGCCAGGTCGCCCGGCGGCAGCCGGCGGTACGTGCAGAGCACGGGGGCTTCCCACCGCCGCCCCTCCTGGTCCGCGTCCGCGTCGGCCACGTCGACCTCCTCGTCCGGGACCGCCAGCAGGTCCGCGAGAACGCGCCGGAGCCTTCCCGCGTCCCATTCCGCGACGGTGAAGAGGTTCCCGATCACTTGTACGTCCCGTCGTAGATCTGCTTGGCCTTCTGCACCTTCGCCGGATTGTCGACGAATTTGGGATCGCGCTGCAATTGCTGCGACTTGCCGATGTCGCCCTTGTTCCGCGCGATCTCCTTCAGGGCGGCGTACTCGATGCGGTCCATCTCGACGAGTCCCGGACCGGACTTGGGGAAGACCGTCCCGTTGCCCTCCACCTCGTACGTCCGGCCGTTGATCTCGTACGTGTTCCCGTCCGGCGACAGGGTGGCACGGCCGTTCGCGATTCCCTCGATGTCGGCGCGGACCAGGTCCTCGTTCCCTCTGAGGATCACGGTGTTGCGCTCCTTGACCTGGCCGCCCGCCGATCCGCTGACGGTGTGCCGCTTGTTGGGGAACTTCAGGGTCTTCCCGCGCGCCGGACCGGCGATGTCGTCCCTCGCCCGCCACTCGTTGGCCGGCTTGCCGCCGTGCGCCCCGTCCGCCTTCTTCCCGGCCTCGTCCGCCGCCTTCCCGGCCGCCTCGGCCTGCTCGCGGGCCTGCTTCGCCTGTTCGCGGGCCTCCTCGTCGCAGCCGTCGTCGGCCAGGACGACGTACGGGGAGGTGGCGGCGGTGAGGGCCAGGACCGTGGTGCCGGTGCCGGGGCCGCCCAGGTGCGGGCCGCCTCCGTACGGGGCCCGGCGGGCCGGTGCCGCGATCGTGCAGCCGGACTCGCGGGCCTTGCGCTCGGCTTCGTCGGCCGCCTCGTCGGCCTCCCGGGCCGCCTTCCGGGCGCCCTCGACGTCCCCCGTCCCGGCCGCCTTCCGGGCCCGCTCCGCCGCCTCGGCCGCCTCGTCGGTGAGCTTGCCCAGTGCGCCGAGTTTCCCGAGCTTGCCCAGCTTCCCGGCGACCTTGGCCTCGCCGTAGCCGGGGATGAAGAGGGAGCCGACGTTCCAGACGACCGTGGTGGCGGCCCGGGTCTTGTCGCCCTTGTCCCAGTGGTCGCGGACCTCGTCCCCGACGAACATGTCGTCGAGGATCTTCACGCCCGAGTCGACGGTCGCGCCGCCCCAGTCGGTGAGCGCGTCCAGGTAGTCGCCCCTGGCCCACTTGTCGCCCGCTTCCCTGGTGCCCTCGGACCACTGGTCGGCGATCGTGCCGCCGTAGTCCTTCAGGCCCTCCAGCGTGTCCAGGGGGCTGGAGACCGTGTCCCAGACGCCCTTGAGGTCACCGCCGATGCCGTCGACGAAGAGGCCCTCACCGACCTGTTCGACCTGGTCCCCGGCGCAGCCGAGGAAGGCGCCGAAGCCGGAGAAGCAGCCGTCGTCCGTCTTCGGGGCGTCGCCGTCGCCGGCTTCCGTCTTGTCGCCGCCATCACCGTCATCACCGTCACTGCCGGAGCCGGGGCCGGAGCCGGGATCGGTCTTCGGGCCGTCGCCCGCCGTCACGTCCGTGCCGTCGCCCGCCGGGGCGGCGCAGCCCATGCCGGTGACCTTGCAGACCTGCGCCTGGACGCCGGCGTGGATCCGCGTGCCCAGGCCGCTGACGACCAGGGCGGCGATGATCGCCGCCACCACCGCGACCAGGCCCGCGTACTCCACCGCCGTCTGGCCCTCGTCCCGGCGCCGGCGGATCATGCGGGCCAGGGAGAAGGGGCGGCGTTCCCGGCGGTCCGGCTCGGGGAGGCGGTACCAGGCGCGGCTGTCCGGGCGGGTCAGGAAGTACAGGATCAGGACGGGCAGGAAGAGCTGGACGCAGCCCCGGGACGAGCCCTGGACGATGTTGTCGACCGCCCCGAGGACCAGCCATGCCTGTACGGCGATCAGACCGGCCCAGGTCCGGCTTCCGCCCTCCCGGCTCCGCCGGGCCAGCCACCAGCCGAGGACGCCGGGGGCGGCTCCGTAGGCGGTCAGGGCGAGAACGCCGCCGTCGAGGGCGTCGTACGAGGAGGCGGTGAGCAGGAGACCGAGGCCGCCGACGACCGTGATCAGGAAGAGGGCGTGGACGAGGACCAGCGCCGCGCGGAGCGGGCCGGGCAGGTCCCGGCGCCGGCCGTGCTCCGGGAACCACGCGGCCCCGGATCCGGGTATTCCGCCCGCTTCTCCCGCTCCCCCTGCTCCCCCGATCGAGGCCATTGCCCGCTCCCCCTCGACTCGCTCCGCGTGAAGGCCTGTCCACGACACGGCCGAGGGTAGGAAGGGGCCGGTGGGGCGGCATGGGCCCGCGGGCCCAAATCGGCACCCAAACGGGTCCCGCGCCCGCTCTACGGCTCCGCGTCCAGGTAGGCCGCGGCGCCCCGCCTCGGCAGCACCGCCCACATCCGCGTGCCGCCGCCCGGTTCGCGTGCGTCGCCGAAGCCCCAGTCCCCGTCGCAGGCCTTCACCACGCAGGCCAGTACGCGCAGCACGGCGCGGCGGCGGGCGTCGCAGGCAGCGGCCAGACGGGGGTGGGTGTGGCGGGGGTGGCCGTCGTAGAGGACCACGCGGAGGGCACCGTCCCGGTAGCGCAGCGACAGGTACACCTCCGCGACGGGTGCCAGGCGGCAGGCGCAGGAGACCAGTTCGCTCACCACCTGCACCGCCGCGTCCGTCACGTCGTCGAGGGCGTGGGTCCGCAGGATCGTCCGCGTGGCGGCACGGGCGACCGCCGGGGTTCGCGGCGCGGCAGGGAGCGTGAGGCTGTAGGCGAGGGTCTCGGGGGTCGGTGGGGCGGGCGGCAGGTCCGTGGGAGTGGGGATCGGGCAGGACGGGACCATGATTCCGGGCACGGCAACTCCGTTGTTCCGCGGGTGGGCTGAATCTCCGCACCGGTGGCCCGTCTCCCTGACGCGGCCCCCCCTCCCAGGGCAGGAGAGTGCGGGCGGGCACGCGTGATGCGCTTCCGGAACGCGGAGGGTCGTAGTCGACCTGTCGCCGACCGTAAGAGCAAAGGAGTCACAGTGTCCATTCATTCGGGGACAATTACCCCTCACGGTGATGGACCCCGGACGTCGTGCAACGGCAGACTGGGGTGCACCACGGCGCGGGAAGGGGCGGCATGGCGACGAGAAGCACGCCGACGGAGCGGCAGAAGCGACTGGGTGCCGAGTTGCGCAAGATGCGTCTCGCGGCGGGCGCCACCACGGAGTACGCCGCCGGGCTGCTCGGCATCGACCGGACCCGGCTGTCCAACATGGAATCCGGGATCCGCCCGTTCTCACCCGACCGCATCCGCACCCTCGCCTGCAACTACGCCTGCGCGGACGGAAGTTACGTCGACGCACTGGTCGCCATGGCCGAGGACAGGGGGCGCGGGTGGTGGGAGCACTACCGGGGCACCCTGCCTGCCGGACTGCTCGACATCGCCGAGTTGGAATGGCACGCGACGCGCGTACGGACCGCGCAGGTCATGCACGTGCCGGGGCTGCTGCAGACGGAGGAGTACGCCCGCGCGGTCTTCGCCGCCGTGCTCCCGGCGTTGAGCCGGCTCGAGATCGAACTACGGGTGGCCCATCGCATGGAGCGCCAGCAGGTCTTCGAACGAGCCGAGCCGCTTCCGTACATGGCCTACGTCCACGAAGCCGCCCTGCGCATGCCGTACGGCGGCAGCGAAGTGCTCCGACAGCAACTGGACCACCTGACCACGCAGTCCGAGCGGGACACCATCGACGTACGGGTCGTCCCGATGAGCGTGGGCGGCTTTCCCGGGGCCGGGCACGCGCTGCTGTACGCCGACGGGGCCGTGCCCCAGCTCGACACCGTCCAGTTGGACTCCGCACACGGGCCGGAATTCACCGGAGCGGAGGCGCAGCTCACCAAGTACCGTGCCCACTTGGACTGGATGGACAACGCGGCGTTGCCCCCGGCTGCCTCGCGCGACCTCATCCGCAACGTCGCCCGCGAACTCTGAGGGAGTCGTCATGACCGGCATCGACTGGGAAGAGCCCTTCTGCGGTGAGGGCAACAACTGCTTCCGCATAGGCACCGACGGCGAGGGCAACGCCTACATCGCCGTCGCCGGACAGGAGGACCGGTACCTCACCGACAGCCGGGAGGCCCTCCGTGCCCTCATCCAGGACATCAAGGCGGGGAAGGCGGACCACCTGCTGTAGGGCCGTCCGCCGGCGAGCCGGCCGGGAAGCGGGGCCCGTACCTGTCGGCAACGGCGCGGGACGGGCCCCTCGGCTCCGGCACGGATTCCGGACGTGCGTCAGCTCTCCGTGCGGGGGAAGGAGACCTCCACCCGGCGGTTCTTCTTGCGGCCGGCCTCCGTCGAGTTGTCGGCGATCGGGTACTGCTCGCCGTAGCCGCGCACCTCGTAGGTGATGTTGGAGTCGTTCAGCTGCTGGTCCAGGACCTCCTGGACGGCGTTGGCGCGCTGCTTGGACAGGACGTCGCCGTGAGCGGAGGAGCCGAGGTCGTCGGTGAAGCCGAAGACGCGGACCTGCGTCGCGTTCTGCGTCTTGATCTCCTCGGCGATCCCCTCGATGCGCGCCCTCGCCGCGGCACTGAGCTTGGCGCTGTCCTTGCCGAACAGCACCTCGGCCTGGAGCGCGAACTTCACGTCCGAGTTGGTGTCCTCGCGGCGCTCGTCACCGCTCTCGTCCTCCACGACCGACTTGATGTCGAGGACCTTGGGTTCGGCGAGGGTGGCGCCGTCCGGAAGCTTCAGGTCCGGGTCGTTGGCGTCCACCTCCACGGGCGCGGAGGCCGTCGCCTCGGTGCCCGGAGGGACGCTGGGGCCGTCGTCGGCGTAAGCCACCGCGCCGAAGACGTTCGTGGCGACCATGACGGTGGCGGCGGTCAGGGTGAGGGCGAGGCGGGGGGTGCCCGCTCGGAGTGGGGTGTGGGTGACGGTCATGTTGGCCTCACCCGGAGATCGTGATGGTGGCAGTGGGGAAGCCCGGCAGTTGGAAACCGACTTCGGTCGTACTGGCCGGCGGGGCCGGGAACTGCATGAAGACCGGAACGGATTCACCGGCCTTCAGGGTAGGCAGACCGATAGTGGTCAGGGGGCGACCGTCCGTGTCACGCAGGACGTAATAGCGCTTCTTCCCCTTGGGGTCCACAAGCGTGGCACCACCGAGAGAACTCCCGTTCTTGATGATCTCGGTCTCGTTGCCACTCAAGTTGGAGGGAACGACCACTGTTTCCGAACCGTCGTTCTTCAGGGTGCCGTTCACTGTCACGAACCCGCCTGAATCCCGCTTGGCGGAAGTGATCTGAAGGAAAAGGCTCTGGGGTCCCTTCAGTTCGGCCAACGGCTCTTCTGCCTGCCCCTCCTGAGCACTCGGCTCGGACCCATCGTCCTTCGTGGCGGATGCCGATGTGTCCGGCTTCTCGTCATCACCGCCTCCACCGCAGCCGGCCACACCCAGGACCAGGCCGGCTGCCGCAGTCAACGCAACCATCCCCCTGCGGGCCTTGGCAGTGAACCGAATGCTCATCTCTCTGCTTCCTTCATCACTCGTCGTTCGCTTGTGGGTCGGCCAGATGCACATCGAAGAGGTCCTTGGGTTCCGGGAGATCAGTGAGGTCTTTCGGATCCAAGTCCCATTCCTCGCCCTCGCAGGAGAGCCTGGGCAGTACGTCGTTCTCCGCGTCCTCGGCGGGGGGCGGAAATGTGCACCGAGGTTCTACCACTGCGGTGGCGAAGGCGTTCGCCCTCTGGTTCTCCGTGTCGGGCACGATGGAGTCTCCGACGGACTTGTTCGTCTCGACCTCGACCGTCCACCCCAGCAGTCCGTCCGGATTGCAGCTCCGCACCTCGGCGTCGTTCTGCGCGGCGAGCTGAGTCGCCCGCGCACAGGCGCCGGGCGTCAACTGCACGTCCCCGTCGAAGATGTCCTGCCACTTGGCCGGGTCGAGCACGTTCTCCACCCACTCGCCCGCCAGCTTGTCCCGGGTGTCCTGGGCCGCCGCGAGGGCCGCCGCGTCAGCGGCCGTCTGGGCGCCGTTCCGATTCGCCGCGGCCTGGCCGACCGCGAAGTACGCGAACGCGAGGAAGAGCAGGCCCCCCACCACCGTGATGTAGATGGGGAAGGCCTGCCCTGCGTCGCCGTACTTGCGCGGTCGCATCAAGGAGCGACCTTGGCGACCTGTGCCTTGATCTTGTCGAGGATCGTCTGCCCGATGTCCGTGCCCGTGATCGCCAGCACGATCGCCACGACCACCGCGATGATGCCCAGGTACTCCACCGCGGTCTGCCCGCGGTCGCCGGCGCGGCGCTGAACCGCCTCGACCGTGGTGTTCTTCCAGCCGTTCACGCGGACCTTGGTGGCAACGGCAGTCTTCAGCATCAGGTCGCTCATGGTGTTCCCCTCCGGGTGTTGCTTGACCGGTGCCGCTTCCGACTCCGGAACCGTACGGCGGAACTCCTCGCTCCCCGGAGGGCCCCAGGGCCCATTCCCGGGCCCATTCGCGGGCCCAGGGCGGTGTCTCACTCCTCCGGAACGTCATCGCGTGTCACCCCAGTCCCCGGTGTGGGTCCGGGGCCGTGCCGAGCCACTTGGCGGCGGCCTCGGAGCGGCTGGTGCTGTGGAGCTTGGCGAAGATGCGGTTGATGTGGTTCTTGACCGTCTTCTCGCTGATGAAGCAGGTGGCGGCGATCTGCTGGTTGGTCATGCCGGACGCGATGAGGTCCATGATCTCCGCCTCCCTCGTGCTCAGCTGGAACCGTGACCTGTCGTGGGCGGCCGGGCGGCCGCCCGGCCATCCCGACGACTGTCTCACATTCGGTTGCAGTTGCGAAAGGTTTTCCGTAGAAGTGTTTGGCTGTAAGGGCGTTGGGCTGTAGTTATCGTGTGCAGTCGCATTCGTCTGCCCCAGGCCGTCCGGGAGCGGGGGGCCGCTCGGGCCCGTTCCCTGGCGGAGTTGGGCCAGGAGGGCCCCCGCCGCCGTCGGGGTGAAGTGGGCCCTGCCCTCCTTGATGTCCCGCACGGCCGTGACCAGTTGGTCGGCGGTGAACTCGCCGTGGACGAGGTAGCCGCCCGCTCCCCTGCGCAGGGCCTCCTGGACGATCTCCGACTCCCTGCTGTACGTCAGCATCACGACCGGGGCGATCCGCACGAGGTACGGGAGCGCCGAGATGCCGTCCACGCCCGGCATGCGGACGTCCAGCAGGACGACGTCGGGGCGGTGGTGGTGGGCGGCCTCGTAGGCCTGGCGGCCGTCGGCGGCCTCCGCGACGACCGTGATGTCCGCGCGGCCGGACAGCAGGGCGGTGAGGCCGGCGCGGACCACCGGGTTGTCGTCGGCCACGACGACCCGCAGGGGGGCCGGGGGCGGGACGTGCTCGAACGGGTCCGGGGGCGGCTGCGGGGGGCCGGGGTGGGGGGTCGTCGTCCGGTCCGGCATCGGGCTGCCTCCTCTCGTGGGGTGGGGGACGGGTGCTGCGCCGCGCTTCACGCGGGGGGCGGGGCCGTCAGGGCCGCCAGCGGCAGTTCCAGGCGGACCTCGGTGCCCTTGGGGTGGCCGCCGCGGCCTATGCGGATGCGGGCGCCCACCGAGGCCGCGCGCTCGACCATGCCGACCAGGCCGAAGTGGCCGGCCCGGCGGAGCTGTTCGAGGGTGGTGCCGGGAGGGAGACCGCGGCCGTCGTCGTGGACGCTGATGCGCAGCAGGTCGCCGTGGACCCCCGCGCGGACGTCGACGTGGGTGGCGCAGGCGTGGCGGTGGGCGTTCTCCATCGCCTCCGAGGCGATCGTCAGGAGTTGGCGGGCCACCGCCGGCGGGACGGGCGGGACCGCGTGGTCGCCCGTGGGGCGGTAGGTGGCCGCCAGGCCGGTGCGGGCGCTGAAGTCGCGGGTGCGGGCGGCCAGTTCGACCAGTACGTCGGTGCCGTGGTCCGGGTCCGACTCGCGGCGCAGGTCCGCCAGAAGTTCGCGGGCCTCCGCGGCCGCGCGGCGGACCGACCGGGCCACCAGTTCCGCTTGCTGTTTGACCAGGGCCGGGTCCATGCGGTCCGCGCCCGCCGAGCCCGCCAGGCCGTCCGCGGCCAGGGCCACGCCGTGCAGGGTCTTGGCGACCGAGTCGTGCATCTCGCGGGCCAGCCGGGCGCGTTCGGCGCCGACCGCCTCCGTGACGGCCAGGCGGGACTGGACCGTGGTCAGGGCCTGGGTGGCGGCGCCGAAGCGGAGCATCAGGTTGCGGAGGCTGGAGCCCACCGCGCCGGCGATGACGCACAGCCCGGGCAGGAGCAGGGACTGCGCGAGGCCCGGCTGCCGGTGCTGGTCCTCCAGGGTGGCGTGGACGAGGAGCAGGATCAGGCCCTGGAGGGAGGCGAAGCAGGCGGCTCCGCGCCAGCCGTAGACGATGCCGGCGAGGAGGGGGGTGCAGACGCTGACGTAGGCGAGGGTGGTGTCCGGGCCCGCCGCGATGAGGAGGAGGGCGCCGAAGAGGGTGTCCACCGCCAGGAGGGTGGGGTGGCGCAGGAGGAGGGGGCCGAAGCGCTCCCAGTCCCGGAAGAGGACGTAGGAGCCCATGAAGGTGACCACCACCGCGGCGCCGACCAGGCGGGTGGCCAGGCCCGGGGTGGCGTTGAGGAGGGCGGCGGGGGCCGCCAGGGCGATCATGGCCAGGCGGAAGCCGAAGACCTGGCGGCACATCGCCTGCAGGGCGTTGACCTGGATGGGGATGGTGGGGCTGCCGGGGGCGCCGCCGGCGGTGTTCGTGCCGGTTCCGTCGCCGGGGGCGGGCGGCCCCGGCACGGCGTCCGCGGCCGGCCCCGGCACGGCGGTCCCGGCGGCCGGCCCCGGTGCGGCGCCCGCGGCGTCGGCGGCCGGCCGTGCCGGGGCCGGCTTCGCCGCCGG
>NZ_BAAATK010000027.1:0-92644 GCF_039533365.1 Streptomyces glaucus | reverse complement strand
CCTGGAAGACCAGCGCCTCGCCCTCCGCGACCGTGTTCCGCACGGCCGCGTCCGGCAAGCAGAAGGGTGCGCGGGGGCTGCGCTTCACGCCCGTCGCGCCCAACACCACCGACGCCGTCGTCGTGCCCGACGGGTACAAGCAGAACGTCGTGATCCGCTGGGGCGAGCCCATCCTGCGCGGGGCGCCCGCCTTCGACCCGGAGAAGCAGACGGCCGAGGCGCAGGCCGGGCAGTTCGGCTACAACTGCGACTTCCTCGCCCTGCTGCCGCTGCCCGGCGAGCGGAACCGGCAGCTGCTCGTGGCCAACCACGAGTACACCGACGAGGTCCTGATGTTCCGCGGCTACGACGCCGCCAACCCGACCCGCGAGCAGGTGGAGATCGCCTGGGCCGCGCACGGGCTGTCCGCCGTCGTGGTCGAGGAGGACCGCAGGACCGGCAGGCTGACCGCCGTGCCGCGCCATCACCTCAACCGCCGGGTCACCGCCACCACCGCGTTCCGGCTCACCGGCCCGGCCGCCGGCTCCGACCTGCTCAAGACCTCCGCCGACCCGACCGGCACCAAGGTGCTCGGCACCCTCAACAACTGCTCGGGCGGTGTCACCCCGTGGGGCACCACCCTGCACGGCGAGGAGAACTTCAACCAGTACTTCGCCAACAGCAGCCGCCCGACGGACAAGCGCTACGGGATCGGCACCGGCGCCACCGAGCGCAAGTGGGAGCGTTTCGACAAGCGGTTCGACGTCGCCCAGGAGCCGAACGAGGTGCACCGCTTCGGGTACGTCGTCGAGTTCGACCCGTACGACCCGACGTCCACCCCGCGCAAGCACACCGCCCTGGGCCGCTTCAAGCACGAGGCCGCGACCGTGCGGCTCACCCACGACGGCCGGCCGGTCGTGTACTCCGGTGACGACGAGCGGTTCGACTACTTCTACAAGTTCGTCAGCAGCAAGCGGATGAAGAAGGGCAACTCCCGCGCGGTCCGCGAGCACAACCTGTCGCTGCTCGACGAGGGCACGCTGTACGTCGCCAAGCTGACCGGGGACTCCCCGGCCATCGAGATCGACGGCACGGGCAAGCTGCCGAACGACGGCGAGTTCGACGGCAGCGGCGAGTGGATCCCGCTGGCCACCGCCACCGCCGACGGCGCCGTCAGCCACGTCGAGGGCATGACCGCCGAGGAGGTGTTCGTCTTCACGCGGCTCGCCGGCGACAAGGTGGGCGCCACGAAGATGGACCGCCCCGAGGACATCGAGCCCTCCCCGGTCACCGGCAAGGTGTACGTCGCCCTCACCAACAACACCAACCGCGGGGTCGGCTCGAACGCCAAGGCGGACGAGGCCAACCCGCGCAACGCCAACAAGCACGGGCACGTCCTGGAGCTGACCGAGCGCTGGAACCGGCCGGAGAGCACGAAGTTCGCCTGGTCGCTGTTCCTGGTCGCCGGCGACCCGAACGACCCGGCGACGTACTTCGCGGGCTTCCCGAAGGACAAGGTCAGCCCGATCTCCTGCCCGGACAACGTGGCCTTCGACCCGTACGGCAACCTGTGGATCTCCACCGACGGCGCCCAGCTCGGCTCGCACGACGGCCTCTTCGGCGTCGCCACGCGCGGTGAGCGGCGCGGTGAGCTGAAGCAGTTCCTGACCGTGCCGACCGGTGCCGAGACCTGCGGCCCGATCATCCAGGACCGGCGTGTGCTGGTCGCCGTGCAGCACCCGGGCGAGGTCGACGGCGCGACCGTGGACAAGCCGGCCAGCACCTGGCCCGACGGCCCCGGCAAGTACGTCCGCCCGGCGGTCGTCGCGGTGTGGCGCGCGGACGGCCGCGACATCGGCGCCTGACCGCCCGCCGCCTCGGCGGACCGGCCGGCCGGCCGGTCCGCCGGCCGGGGGACCGACTGATCGCCTGAAAGGGCTGCCCGGAGGGGCGTCACGGCCGCGCGAGGCCGTGGCGCCCCTCGTCGCGTCAGCTCCGCAGGTGCAGCGTCAGGTCGACGACCAGGGACCGGTGGTCGGTGTGCGCCAGGTCCAGGAAGCGGGCGCGGCGGGCCGAGAACTCCTCGGACACCAGCACGTGGTCGATCTGGGCGCCGAACGCCGGGGCGATCGGCGCCGGCCAGGTGGCCGTCCGGCCGGCGCCGGCCAGGCGGGCCGCGTCGCGCAGGCCGGTGTCGAGGACGCGGCGGAAGGCGGCGTGGTCCTGGGAGGCGTTGAAGTCGCCGGCCAGGATCGTCGGGGTGTCCCGGTCCCCGGCGGCGAAGTCGCGCAGGGCGGCCAGTTCACCGCGCCAGAGGTCCACCTGGCCGGGCAGCGGCGGCATCGGGTGCGCGAGCTGGAGCCGTACGGCGTGTCCGCGCACGTCGGCCACGGCGCCGGGCATGCCCATGGTGCCGGGGACGCCGTCGGTGCCGCGCAGCGGGAAGCGGCTGAGGACGACGGAGCCCTCGGAGCCGCCGCCCGCCACGGCCCGCCGGTGGGGGTAGGCGTCCGCGAGGTCCCGCCGCAGCGCCGCGTCGCACGTGTACTCGCACTCCTGGACGAAGACGAGGTCCGGTTCCTCGCGCCGTACCGCGGCGACGAGGGAACCGGTGCCCTGCCCGAACTCGACGTTCGAGGTCAGCACCCGCAGCTCGGCCACGGGCCGTCCGCCGGGCGCGCCGGCCGTGCCGTACGGTTCGGCGAACCACGCCAGCAGCGCCAGCAGGACCACCCCCCACCCCGCCCCCGCCCACCACCGGGCGAGCAGCGTGAGCAGCAGCCCGAGGCCGGCCGGCACGAGCAGCCACGGCAGGAAGGCCAGCAGCTGCGGTACGGGCGTGACGCCGTCGCTGTCGGCGGCCCGGAAGCCGACGACCACGCTCACCGCGGCGAACAGCAGTCCGGCGCACCGGATCCCGGCCCGCCGCCGGGTCCCCCGCCCGCCCCGCCGCTCGCGCGCGTCACCGGTCGCGGTCCGCTCGGCAGCCGCTGTGTCCACGCCCGGCCTCCCCGTCTCGGATGATCTGCCCGGAATCCTCCCTCAAAGACGGCGCGTACGGGCGGAAAGTTGCCCTCGGACCGGCCCCGGCCCCGGGGCGGCACCGCGGGAGCCGGGGCCCGGCGTCACGGCCGGGCGCGGGCCGGCCGGGAGCCGGGATCCGGGGAGCCGGGGCGGCGACGGTGCGCGAAGGGGCCGGGGCGGGCGGTGAGCCAGGAGAGCAGGGCGACCGCCAGGCCGAGCACGACCAGCAGCCAGGACACCGTGCGCAGGGTGGCCGTCAGGGCGTCGTAGACGGCGCCCGCGGCGGGGCGGCCGATCTCCCCGGCCAGGTCGGCGAGGGTCAGGCGGCGGCCGACCGCGACGGCGAGGGCGAGCAGCGCGCCGCCCAGGGCCGTGCCGAGCCCGGCGGCCGCGACCGCGCGGCGGCGGCAGGCGGCCACCGCGATCCCGGCGGCCGCGAACACCACGGTCGCGGCCGGCAGCCAGCGGGCGGCGACCTCGAGCACGCGGTAGCCCGTGCGCAGCCGCTCCGCGTCCCGGGCGGGCAGGACGGCGATCGCGGTGTGCTCGACGGGGATGCGCCGCGCCAGCGGCACGTGGTCGCGGGCGAGCCGGTCCTTGACCCGGGCGGTGACCGGCGCCAGGTCGACGGTGACCGGGCCCCCGGCCGCGCGCTCGTCCCGCAGCCGGCGCAGCACCGCGTCGTGGACGGCCCGGTTCGCCGCGTCCCACCCGGCGCGGAACGCCTCCGTCCGGGTGAACGAGCGGGCCGCGTCCCGTACGAAGGGCCGCACGGCGTCCGGCAGCGGCCGGCCGGCGCCGGCCTCCCGCAGGAGGCGGGTCCCCACCGTGTCCGCGACCGCGTCGCGCACGTCCGGGTCGGTGGACAACGGTGCCAGGGCGGTGACGTACCGGCCGGTGTCGGCCAGCCCGTACGCCGCCCAGGCCGCCAGCGCGCCGAGCGGCACGAGCAGGCAGGACAGGGCGATCAGCAGGGCCGACAGGCCGTTGCGGAGACGTGCGGACACCCTTCCAGGCAAGGGCCTGCGGGCCGGGCGGGCGAGTCGAGCGACCGCGGACGCGCCCGGACGGGCGTGCGCCACCGGCCGGCCGAGCGCCTCCGCAGCCCGATGTGGCAACGGTGACCTGCGGTTTCTCCGCTGTGGCGGCGGATTCGCCCGGACGGGTGGTTGCCGGGACGGGGAAGGCGCCGATCACGGGCACCGCTTCGGCCCCGCGGACCCCGGCCGCACCGCGCGCTCACGGCGCCGGGCAGGGGTCCCCTGCCCGGCCCGGGGCGGTGTGCGGCCCGGACCGGCGGGCGGTCCGGGTCGGCGGGGGCCTACGTGGGGCCTTCCTGGTTCTCCGCCTCCCCCTTGCGCGTGTAGTAGTGGTAGATCAACATCAGGAAGAGGCCCGCCGCGACGGCCAGCGACACCGCCGCGGTCTCCAGTACGGACACGCTGGCCTGGGAGCACAGGAAACCGATCGAGGCGCCGGCGAAGACGGACCAGAGCAGTGCGCGGAGTTCGCGTTTCAGTCGCCGGGCCACGGCCCGTACGGCGATGTACAGCACCATGAACGCGACCGCGGTCGCGAAGCCGAACAGCAGGTTCCAGCCGGTGACCGGCGCGCCGCTGCGCCGGTTGGTCGCGGCCCAGCAGCCGTAGGCGAGCCCGATCACGGCGGGCAGCGCCCACTGCGCGATCCTGTGGACCCGCTCGCTGAAGACGTCGGGCGTACCGGTCCGGGCCGGCGGGCTCGTCGTGCGCATTCCGCCGGGCGTGGATGCCGCGTGCGTCATGAGAGCGCTCCTCTCTCTCCTCGCCCCGCCTACCAGGGCACACCTGGGGGCGGTGGGCGGCAAGTCGGCGCGGCGGGCGGCGTCCGGGATCCGGATGCGGGCCGTACGGGGGCGTGTTTCGCTGGGGCCGTGAGGGGTCGCGTCCTGAGACCGGCCGACGGCCGGTACCGGCAGCCGCCCGGCCGACCGGCTCCCGGCGGGCCCGCCGGCCGGGAGGACGTCCGGTACCGGCAGCCGCTGCTGCGGGTGCGCGGCCGCAGTGTCGCCTGGGCGCCGCCGCTGCTGCTGCTCGCCGGGATCACGGTGGTGGACTACAACACCACGGGCGAGTTCCGGATCATCTCCTGGATCGTGCTGGTGCCCGGCATCGCCGCCACGATCTGCGGGGTGTGGGGGACGGCCGCGTTCGCGGTCCTCTCGGTCGCCGCGTACGTCCTCGTGGACACCTCCTGGCCGCACCAGTACCAGACCGGGCTGCCCGACTTCATCCTCGTCACCGTGGGCGGCGTCCTCGCCACGCTGGCCTGCGCGGTCCGGGTGCGCGGCCAGCGGCGGATGCTGCACATGCGGGACGTCGCCGACACCACCCGGCGCACCGTGCTGCGCCCGCTGCCGCCGGGCTGGGGCGGCCTGGACCACGCCGCGGTCTACCTCGCCGCGGACACCGAGGCCCGGGTCGGCGGCGACTTCTACGACGTCCAGCCCGGGCCGCACGGCACCCGCGTCCTCGTCGGCGACGTGCAGGGCAAGGGCCTGGGCGCGGTGGAGGCGGCGGCCGCGCTGCTCGGCGCGTTCCGGGAGGCCGGCTACCACGAGGCGGACCTCACGACGGTCGCCGCGCGGCTGGAAGTGCGGATGGTGCGGCACCGGGCGCACACGGCGGCCCTGGGGCGGGCCGACGGCGACCGGTTCGCGACGGCC
The DNA here is from genome assembly GCF_039533365.1 of Streptomyces glaucus. NCBI lineage: Bacteria > Bacillati > Actinomycetota > Actinomycetes > Kitasatosporales > Streptomycetaceae > Streptomyces > Streptomyces glaucus. The sequence goes on along the minus strand of NZ_BAAATK010000027.1, from coordinate 86,937 downwards.
GTGCTGCTGGGGTTCCCCGAGGTCCCGCCGGACGCGGTGGACGTGCTGCTGTTCGGCCACGAACCGCCGCTGGTGGTCGGACCGGACGGGGTGCGGCACCTGCCGGCCGGGGACGGGCTGCCGCTCGGGCTGGGGGAGTTCGCGCCCGGACCGCCCACGCCGCGGCGGGTGCGGCTCGGCGCCGGCGAGACGCTGCTGCTGGTGACGGACGGGGTGACCGAGGCCCGGGACCGCGACGGGCTGTTCTACCCGCTGACGGACGAGGTGGCCCGGGCACTCGCGGCCGATCCGCGGCTCGCCGACCCCCGCCGCCTGGTCGCCTTCGTCCGGGACGGCACGCTCCGCCACTGCGGCGGCCGGCTGGCCGACGACACGACGGTGTTCGCGGTGCGACGCGTGTAGTCGCCGGCGGCGCGCCGGTTCCCGCGGGGGCGGCCGAGCGGCGGGAGGCGGGCGGGAGCGGCTCCGTGCGGCTCGGCGCCGGTGCGAGCGGCGCCGCCGGGCACGGCGCGTGCGGCTCGGGTGCGGCGGCTCGCGGCGGCCGGCTTCGTGCCCGGCGGCGCCGCTCGCACCGGAACGGCGTCAGCCGCTCCGCGGCGGCTCTCCCGCTCCCGGCCCACGACGCCGCTCGAACCGGGCACGGGCGGCGTCGTGGGCGTCGCGCAGGAGCCGCACGACCGTGCCGGCCGTCCGCGCACCGGGATTGACGACGCAGATCCAGCCGAGCGCGCCGTAGACCGGATGCGGCAGCACACGGTCGGCGGCCGCGTAGTCGCGGCGGCGGCCGAGGGCGCGCGGCTCCTCCCCGATGAGGTCCCGGAACGTCGCACGGTCGACGTGGACGTTCACCCGCCAGCGGCCCGGAGGGTCGAGGTCGGAGGCGTCGTCGCCGGGCTGGTCCTTGGTGACGATCGTCCCGTAGGGCTGGACGTTCCGGGGCATCCGCCCGTCCGGGGCGTAGTAGAAGAACGCGTCCCCCCACGCCGCCTCGGGGAAGTCGCCGCCCGGCGCCGGGACGACCACGAGCGCGCCGTCGAAGCCCCGCACGGTCGCGATGATCTGCTCCATACTCATGGTTCGAGCATCACCTTCAAGTGCTTGTGTGGGGTTGGCGATGACCGGGCCGGTGAGCGGTTCGCGACGGGCACCGCTGAGAACGGTCGACGTCGCCAGGGCGTCGGGCTACTCGCTGCAGCAGGTGCGCGACCTGGAGCGGCTGGGGGTCATCCCCCCGGCCGCCCGGTCGGGCAACGGCCACCGCTGCTACACGCCGGTCCACGTGCACGCCCTGCGCGCCTATCGAGGGCTCGCCGCCGCCGTCGGACCCGTCGAGGCCCGGCGGATGCTCGCGGAACTGCGAACGGAGACGATCACGACGGCGGCCGCGGCGATCAACGCGGTGCACGTCCGGCTCGCGCGGGAGCGGGACGAGGCGCTGCGCGCTCAGCGAGCGGTGCGGGCGATCCGGGCCGAGGCGGACGTCCCCGGGGCCGGGCGGGAGAGCGACGCGATGACGATCACGGAACTCGCCGGAGCGCTCGGCGTGCGCCCCTCGACCCTGCGGTTCTGGGAGCAGGAAGGACTCGTCACCCCCGAGCGGGTGACGTCACTGCGAGCACGTCGCTACGGCCCTCCGGCGATCGGAGCGGCCAGGATCGTCGTGGCCCTGCGCGGCGCCGGCTACGGCATTCCCGCGGTGCGCGAGATCATGGACTCCCTGCACCGGTTCGGCGGGCCCGAGGAGGCCCAGCGCATCCTGCGGCGACGTCTCGACCGGATCGCGGCACGGGCCGTGGCGCTCCTCCGCGCGGGCGCGGACCTGGCAGCCGTGATCACATCCGTTCAGGAACCGGCGTCCTCCCCGCCGGGCCCGGACCGCCCCGCCGGCTGACGTGCCCGGACCGCGGGCCCGGGCACGCCGCTCGGCGGCGGCCGTTCCCGGATCCGGCACCCCCGCGGGCGGCCGCAGCCGTTACCGTGCTGCCGTAAGTGATCGACCGTCGGGGGGAGGGCTCGATGCCCGGAACCGTGCTGCTGCTCGCGGCCGCACCCGTGGGAAAGGGCTGTCTGGTGGACGCCGCGTCCGTGCTGCCCGTGCTCGCGGCCGTGCCGCCCGCGGTGCTGGCCGGGACGGACACCGCGAACGTCGTCGAGCTCGCCGACCCGCTGGAACCCCAGGCCGTGCTGACCCGGCTGCGCGCCGCCGCCGCGGCCCCCGGCCCACTGACCGTGTACGTCACCGGCCAGCTCCAGCTGGACCGCCGCCAGCGCCTGCCCCACCTCGCGCTGGCCCGCACCACCCCGGCGACCGTCCGCTACACCGCCCTGCCGTGGCACTGGATCCGCGAGGAACTGAGGCTGCGGCCGACGGGGGCGACGGCCCTGCTGCTCGACCTGCACGCGGACGCCGAGACCTGGCGGTGGCTGCGGGAGCACCCGCTGGACTCGGGCCGCAACAACGCCGTGTACGGCCGCGTCGCGCCGCCGCCGTCCCGGTGGTCGGTGGCGGAGCCGTCGTACATGAAGGCGGTCGCGACGATCCTGCGCAGCGGGTACCGGCCGCCGCTGGAGGAGCTGCACCAGCAGGCGCTGACGCGGATCGAGCCGGAGAGCGCGGGCGCCGACCTGGTGCTGACCGCGCCGGGGCCGGCGGCGGGCGACCCGCACGCCGTCATCGCCGCCGCCGTGCGGTCCGGTCGGCACGCCGACGCCGACGCGCTGGCCGCGCGGCACGAGGAGGCCGCCGTACGGGCGCACGGGCCCGCGTCGGAGGAGGCGCTGCACTGGACGGAGGTCCGCGCGGACCTGGCGATGTTCGCCGGGGACCCGGTGCGCAGCTGCCGCACCTGGCTGGCGGTGGCGACCGCCCGGCTGGCCGCCGGGCAGGCGCCGGACGCGCCCGCCGTCGAGGCGGCCGTCGACCGGGCCCACCACCAGTGGGGGCGGATCCGTGACGCGGCGCCGGCCCGGGAACTGGGGTCCGCGCTCGCCCGGTTGCGGAGCCAGGTCCCCGGCCGGCGGGAGGGCGCCCTGGACGACGTCCGCAGGCGCCTGGCCGGCCTCGGCGCGTGACGCGACCGCGCGCCGAGGCGGGCGGACGCGATGCTTCCGGGCACTGTGGGGGCGCGCGGGGAGGACACCGCCCGAGCCGCCGACGCGGGATGACGCCCCGCCGGGCGGGGCGACGCGCGGACGCGAATGCGGCGCGGGGGCCCGGCGCACGGCTCGCGGGCACGCGCCGGGAGCGGCTTCCAAACCCTGTCCAGTGCGCAACGCCGGTGCCATGATGGTGAGTTATGGCTGAGGGGGATGCAGTGACAGGCCGTGGCGTGCGGGTGCGGCTGGACAGGCCCGCCACCGACAGGGACATCGGGGCGCTGCGCAAGTGGCTGGAGCGGGAGAAGCCGCTCGACGAGATGGTCGGCGCGGGGTGGCTGCAGATCCACGAGCGGCGGCGGACGGACGAGGACGAGGACGAGACCAGGGCGCCGATGGGCGTCAACCTGGAGATCGTCGTGACGGTGCTGGAGACCACCGTCCTCCTGGTGGAGGTGGCGAGGCTGGTGCAGCGGGCCGTCGACGCCTGGCGGGCCAACCGCGGCCGGGTCGAGGACGGTGAGCCGCCCACGGCCCGGGTCGAACGGATGGACCCGGAACCCGCGCCGGACGACCGCCGCGCACCGGACGACCGCCGCGCACCGGACGACCGCCGCGCACCGGACGACCGCCGTGCGCAGGGCGACCGCCGCGGGCCGGAGGACGGTGATCCGCCCGCGGCCCGCGCCGACGGGTAGACCCGGTGACCCCCAACGACCCGGGTGGACCGGTGAACCGGGCGCTGCTGGTCGGGGTGTCCGAGTACGACCTCACCAAGCCGCCGCACGGTGTGCCCGGTGACCTCCCGGCCGTCAAGCACAACCTGAACCGGCTGCGCGAGGTGCTGGCGCGCGGACAGGTGTTCGACGAGCGCGACATCATCGTGGCGCGCTCGCCCTCCCAGGACGACTTCAACCGGGCCCTGCAGACGGCCGCCGCGGAGGCCGACGGGCTGCTGCTGCTGTACTTCGCCGGGCACGGCGCGGTGCCGAGCGCGCCGGACGAACTGTTCCTGCAGATGCGCAACGCGAGTGTGATCGCGGGCGGGAAGGCCGTCTTCCCCGGCGCGGAGACGTTCACCACCGTGCTCACCGTGCTGGCCACCAGCCGGGCCAGACGGATCGTGGTGATCCTCGACTGCTGCTACGCGGGCAACGCCGCCTGGATCTGGGAGACCTTCCGCGACAAGCGGCGCGTGCTGCTGCTGATGAGTGTGCAGGCCAACCACGACATCGACGCGGGCGACCCGCGTACGCCGACGCCCTTCACCGGCGAACTGGTGCGTCTGCTCGACCGGGACGGGCCGGTGTGGTTCCGCGCCCTCGCGGACGAGCTGCGGGAACGGATGGCGGCGGGCGGCCACGTCACCCTGCGCGGCGAGCGCTGGGAGCCGCAGAGCCGCACCGAGCCGGGCGAGGACGTGCTGCTGGCGGCGCGCGGGGTGCCGGATGCGGGGAACGCGGGGGAGGACTCCCGGGACCCCCGCCGCCGACCGGCCACGTCCGAGCTCGCGACCGGCCCCGGCCCTTCCTCCGGCCCGGGGCCTTCGTCCGCTTCTCCATCCGAGCACGAGCCCGAGCGCGAGCCCGAGCCCGAGCCCGAGCCCGAGCACGGGCCCGAGCACGGGCCCGAGCGCGAGCCCGAGCCCGAGCACGGGCCCGAGCACGGGCCCGAGCGCGAGCCCGGGCACGAACGTGAGCCCGGGCACGGGCACGAGACTCCACGCCGGCCCCTGTTCTCCCGGGTCCGGGCGGCCCTCCTGGCCCTCCCGCACGCCGCGGCCGGTGCCGTGGCCGCCCCGGGGCGGTGGCTGAGGCCGGTGTTCCGGCGCCGTCACCGCCCCGGCGGCCGTCTCCGCCGGGCGGCGCCGTACGTCATCGGCCCGGTCCTGCTGCTGGCCGTCGTGCTGGGCCTGCGGGCGTCCGGCGTGCTCCCTCCCGACGGGCGGGGCGCGACCTGCGCCCCGCCCCTGGAGCTGCGCGTCCTGACCGACCCCGATCTGGAGGCCACCGTCCGGGCCGCCGCCGACGCGTATCTGACGTCGGAGGAGAACACCACCGGCGACGGCTGCCGCCGCAGCGGCATCACCGTCTACAGCGCGGGCGCCGCCGACACGGTCGCCGCGCTGCGCCGGCAGACCGGCGCCTGGCAGGAGCCCCCCGACGACGACACCAACCCGCAGCGCGACATCGGCCCGCAGCCGGACGTGTGGATCCCCGCCTCCCGTGCCGACGTCGACCGGGTCGCCGCCGGGCAGGACACGGACGCCGTCGCCGCCCTGGAACCCGCCGACGAGCCCTTCGCCTACTCCCCGATCGTGCTCGCCGTCCCGCAGAACCTCGCCGCCGACGACTACGACGCGCGGGTCGGTCCCCCGCTCAACCGGATGATCGACGACCTGCGCGCGCGGCACCCGGACGCCCAGGTGCGCCGCCCCGACCCGGAGTTCACCGACACGGGCCTGTTCGCCACGATCGGCCTGTACGGCATCACCGCCGACACCGGCACGGGGACCGGCTCCGACGCCGCCGACCTCGGCCGCGCCGAACGCCGCGTCGACCGGACCGGCCCGCCGTCCCCCACCGCCGGCCACCTGCTGTGCGCGCTGCCCGCCGACGACGCCGTGGACGACCGCACCGCCGCGCTCGTCCCCGAGTTCCTGCTGAAGAGCGGCGTCGGCTGCGAGAGCGAACGCCGTGTCCCGCGCCTCGCCCAGTACCCCGGCGACGTGCCCGGCCTGGAGCCCCTCTTCGTGCGGGTCCGCTGGGAGGACGCCGACCGCGACGAGGCCGCGCGCGACGAGGCCGCCGAGGACTTCCGGGCCTGGCTCGCCGGCGAGCGGGGCGGTGCGGTGTTCGCACGGGAGGGCTTCCGCCCGGTCACGGACGGCCGGGCGCTGCCGGACGACGAGTCGGTCGCCGACGGCGTGCTGCGCGCCCCCGCCCCGCTCGTCGAGTCCGCCGGGCGGGACGCCGCCGAGGCCGCGCTGACGGGCTATCAGGGCGCCAACGGGCCCGGCCGGGTGCTGTACCTGCTCGACAGCTCCGGCTCCATGGCCGACCTGTGGGAGGGGCCCGGCGGCGGCCCCGGCCTGCTGAAGCAGTCGCTGGGCGGGCTCGGCGGCCGCGACGAGTACGGGGTGTGGGCGGTGTCGGGCCTCGGCGAGAAGCCGTACGAGACGCTGCTGCCGTTCGGGCAGCACGGCCGCAAGGACGCCCGGCGGGCCGTCGACGAGCGCGCCCGCGTGCGGGACGCCGAGGCCGATCCGCACGCGGCCCTGCTCGCCGCGCTGGAGGAGATGGAGCGGCTCGGCACCGACCGCCCCCGGCTGATCGTGTACGTCACCGACGACGAGGACGCGAACCGGCTGGCCGGCACCCGTCTCACCGACGTGCTGGACCGGGCCCGGTCGGTGAAGGCGCCGGTGACGATGGTGTCCCTGGTGGGCGGCGGCTGCGACGCGGGCAGGCCGGACGCCCGTGTCTCGGCGGTGAGCGGCGGCCGGTGCCTGGACGCCGACGACGACCTCGGCGCCGCCCTGCACGGCGAGGTGGCCCGCACCGGAACGGGGGAGGACTGATGACCCGGCGGCTCGTGGCCCTGCTCGCCCTGCTGCTGGTGGCCGCCTGCACCGGCGGCGGCCACGGCGCGGACCCCGCGCCCTCCGCCGACGTGCCCGGCGACATCGTGATCGCCAGCGGCCGGGACGTCACCGGCAACAACGGCGTCCGCCGGCAGCTCATCGACGCCTGGAACGCCGAGCAGGAGAGACGGGACACCGGCTACCGCGCCCGTCTGGTGGAGCTCCCCGGCAGCGCCGACGAACAGCGCAGCCAGCTGCTCGGCGCCCTGCAGTCCGGCAGCGCCGCCTACGACGTGGTCAACCTGGACGTGACGTGGGTGCCGGAGTTCGCCGCCGCGGGCCTGATCCGACCGCTGCCCCGGGCGATGCTGGACGCCGACGTCATCCCGTCCGTGGCCGGCACGGCCCGCTGGGACGACCGGGTGTACGCGGTGCCGTTCAACAGCGACGTCGGCCTGCTGTACTACCGGCCGGACCATCTGCGGCAGGCGGGCATCCACCACACCGACCTGCGCGGCATCGACTGGGACCAGCTCCGGAACCTGATCAACTACGTCCAGGCCCGCCGCCCCCACGGCTACGAGAAGGGCTGGACGACCCAGCTGCGCGCCTACGAGGGCCGCACGGTCAACGCCGTGGAGGCGTTCGCCTCGGCGGTGCCCGGCCTCACGCTCACCGACGACGAGGGCCGGTACCGCGCCGACGTCGACGACCTGGCGCAGGGCGTCGCGGAGCTGCGCCGCCGCACCGACGACTCGTACACCCTCACGGACGCCGACCGGTCCGACGAGGAGAAGAGCCTGGCCGACTTCGCCGCGGGCCGCACCACGTTCCTGCGGCACTGGCCGTACGCCTACCGCGTCCTGCACCAGACCTTCGACGAGCGGCGGCTGCGCGTGGCCCCGCTGCCCGGCCGGGCGGTGCTCGGCGGCCAGAACCTCGCGGTGACCGAGGCGTCCGACCAGCCGGGCCGGGCGAGGGAGCTGATCCGGTTCCTCACCGGCCGGCCGAGCGAGCGCTGTCTGCTGGACGCGGGCTTCGCGGCCACCCGCACCTCGGCGTACCGGGACGACTCCGTACGCTGCCCGCTGTCCGCCCCGGTCCCCTCGGCCTCCCCCACCGGCGAACGCGCCGACGACATGCCGAGGGACGAGCGGACCGGCCGCCCCCGGTACGCCGAGGACATCCTGCTCCCCGCCCTCCAGCGCGCGGTCCCCCGCCCGCGCACCCCGCTGTACGGCGCCTTCACGCAGACGTTCACGGCCCAGCTGGGCCCCCTGTTCGGCGCCGACCCGCCGACCGACGCGGAGCTGGCCCGCCGGCTGGACGAGGCCCTGCGCGAGGCCCTGCCGGACTGAGCGGCCGGGGCCGGGGCGGGGCGGGCCGCCCGGGCGGGGCCGGGCAGGGGGCCGGTACGCGGGCGGGGCCGCATCCGGCCGCGGCCCTAGGGTCCTTCCACCGCCGTCAGGTACAGCTTCACGTACCGTTCCACGGCCACGTCCAGCGCCACGTCCACCAGGGGCTGTTCACGGGTGCCGTCGTGGATCTCGGACTCGCCGGGGCGCCGGCGGCGGTCGACGATCGTCTGGCCGCGGGCCGGGCCCGCGGCCAGGTTCACCTCGACCGGCAGGCGGTGGGTGGTCAGGCCCTGCGGGTCGGCGACCGCGCAGACCGCGCCCGCGTCGCCGAGGCCGCCGCCGGGGTCCGACTCGTCGACGACGGGGCCGCGGTGGGCGAGGAGTTCGCCGGCCAGGCGGGCGCCGGGCTCGGCGCTGGCGCGCAGCCGCCGCACGTCGGCGCCGGGGACCACGACCCGCTGGAACACGTCCAGGCCGTACATCGTGATCGGCACCCCGGCGGTGAGCAGGATCGCCGCCGCCTCCGGGTCGTGCCAGACGTTGAACTCGGCGACCGGCGTGGCGTTCCCGGCGGCGACCGCGCCGCCCATGAAGACGATGCGCTCGATGTTGCGCACCACCTCGGGATGGGTGCGCAGCAGCAGCGCGATGTTGGTCAGGGGGGCCGTGGGGATCAGGGTGACCGGGCGCGGGGAGGCGAGGATCTCGCGGCGCAGCAGCGTCACCGCGTCCACGTCCGCCGCGGTGCGGGTCGGCGCGGGCAGGCCGAGGTCGCCCATGCCGTCGTGCCCGTGCACGTGCCGGGCCGTGCGGAGGGGTTCGAGCAGCGGGCGCTCGGCGCCCCGGGCGACGGGGACGTCCGGGGCGCCGGCCTGCTCCAGCACGGTCAGGGTGTTCCGCACCACCCCGTCCACGTCCGTGTTCCCGGCCACGCAGGTGATCGCGCGCAGGTCCAGCCCCGGGTGACGGACCGCGAACAGCAGGGCCAGGGCGTCGTCGATGCCGGTGTCGCAGTCGATGATCACCGGGATGGGCTGGTCGGTCGTCACGGCGAGGGCTCCTTCCACCGTTTCCGCGTTCCCGCGCGGGGCCTGTGCCGGTGACCTTACGCGGATTCCCCCGGCCCGGCGGGCCGCGGCGCCCCGGCGGCCGGGCTCACCCGGACGGCCCGGAACGCTGGTGGGGCGCGGGGCGGGGTGCTCCCTTGGAAGACGACGTACGGGATCTCCGGACGTGCCGGATCCCGAGCAGCGCGCCCCCAGGAGGCACCCGATGCAGCACCCCCCGGCCGCACGCACCCGCGTCCTCGCCGCCCGCGCTCTCCCGGTGGCCGCCCTGCTGACCGCGACGGCCTGCTCCGCCGGCCACCCGGAGCTGCCCGGAACGGCCTCCAGCGCCGCCGCCTCGGCCGGGCGGTCGCCCGCCGCGCTCGCGCCGCCCACCGCCCCGCCCCCGCTGACCGAGGACGGGGCGCGGGACGCCCTGATCGCCCCCGGCGACCTGGGCGAGCGGTGGCGGCCGACGCAGGGCGCCGCGGCCTGGCGGGACGGGCTGCTCAAGGCGACCGCCGAGGATCCCGACTGCCGGCGCCTGCTCGACCTCCTCTACACCGAGGAGTTCCTCGGCCCGCCCGCGGGCGCCCGCGCGGTGGCCGGCTTCGACGACGCCGGGGGCGCGGCCCAGCTGCGCTACCAGGTCGCCGCCCACCGGGTGGCGGACGTGGACCGCGCGCTGGCCTGGTTCGCGGGCCTGCCGGTGCGGTGCGGGCGGTTCCCGGCCGTGACCGCGCACGGGGCGGAGCAGGACGTGGAGGTCGACGAGCTGCCGCTGCCGGAGGTCGGGGACGCCCGCCAGGGCCTGCGGGTCACGCTGAGCGGGGAGACGGCCGGCGGCGAGCCGTCGTTCCTCGTCGTGGAGGTCGCCGCCGTCCGCGTCGGCGAGGACACGATCACCCTCACCAACGGCGGCCCCGGCGAGGTGCCGGAGGAGGCCACCTGGCGGGCCGTGCGGGCGGGGGCGGAGCGGCTGACGGAGGTGAGGAGGCGGAGCGGGACGGAGGTCTGAGGTCCGGGGTCCCGGCGGCGACGCCCGTCCGTCGGGGAGCGGGGCCCGGTCAGTCGTCGCGGTCGAAGCGGGTGCGGCGGGCGATCACCTCGCGGGCCACGGCGAGAGCGGTGCGGCCGCCCGCGAAGGCGTGGGCGCGCAGCCGGGCCAGGGCCTCGTCGGCGCCGACGCCGAGCTGGGCCATGATCATGCCGATCGCCTGGTGGACCGCGTCGTGGTCGGTGGCCAGACCGCTCAGCCAGGACCCGCCGCCCCCCGCGTCCGGTTCGTCGTCGTGCGGCAGCGCCGTCAGGGCCACCGTCATGACGCCGGCCACCAGTTCCGCGGTGCGCAGTTCGCCGTCGGTGAGCCGGCCGGGGCGGTCGCGGTAGAGGTCGAGGGTGCCCACGCACACCGAGTCGTTGCCGAGCGGCAGCGCGTACACCGCCCGCACCCCGGCGGCGGTGGCCTGCTGGGCGAAGACCGGCCACCGGTCGGCGTCGGGCCCGCGGGTCAGATCGCAGGCGAGCACGGGCGCGCCGGTCTCGGCGGCGCGCACGCAGGGGCCGTCGCCCAGGGTGGTCTGGATCTCCGCCACGCGCGCGGCCTGCTCGCTGCTGGCGCACAGGTGGAGGGGGACGCCGTCGTTGCGCAGGGACGCGCTCGCACCGGTCACCGGCAGCAGTTCGACCGCCACCGCGCACAGGCGTCCAGGAACCTCCCGGGGCCGGGCATCGCGTACTTCCGCGGCGATCCGTCCGGCGGCGTCCGTCCGGTCCGCGTCCGGGTACCGGTCGCATCCGGCTCCGGACGGCCGGGCGTGATGGCCGTCGGGTACGCCGCCGCAGTCGCCGTCCGGTACGCCGCCGCAGCGGTCGTCCCTTGGCCGCACGGCCCACCGCCTCCTTCGATCACCGCGGCCGGCAACGTCGACGCTCTCCCGGCACGGGGCACCGACGGCGCCGCCTGCCCGGAGACGAGCCGACTACCCGCGCCCCGCCGGGCGAAACCCCGCCGCCCGGGCGCCGGGGGCCGGTTCCGGCCGTCCCTCCCGGTCCCGGCGCGGCTAGCGCTTCTCGTACGGGTTCGCCGGCTGCTCGACGTGCCGGACCCGGGTGGCGTCGAGGACCGGCGGCCAGGCGGCGTCCGTGCCCAGGGCGCCCTCGGGGTGCCAGGTGCCGGTGACCGTGACCCAGGTGCCGGCGGGCGGGGCCTCGGCCGAGCGGATCTCGACCTTGCCGGTGGTGGCGTCGGCGGCGCAGCAGGAGACGAGGAGGCGGGTGACGTACCAGGTGCCGTCGTCGCCGTGGGTGACGAAGCCGGTCAGGCGGACGGTGCGGCCCTTCAGGGACCGCTCGCTGTCGTAGATCGCGCGGGAGCCGAACTCGGCGAGGGTCAGGTCCACCGGGTCCCCGGCCGGCAGCGCCGGGAAGGCGCCGACGCCCTGCGCCGCCCGCTGCGCCGCCTCCCGCTCGGCGCTGTAGGAGCCGAGGGCGGGCGGCGGGAACAGCAGCAGGGCGAGGGCGGGCAGGGCGAGCAGCCAGGCGACGCGGGGCCCGCCGGGGCCGTGGGCGTGCCCGTGCTCCCCGTGGCCGTGCTCCCCGTGCTCCCCGTGGTCCGCGTGGTCCGCGTGGTCCGCGTGTCCTTCGCCGTCCGCGGCGCGCCGCCCCGCCACCGCCGTGCACAGGGCCAGCAGCACCAGCACCGCCCCGGACACGATCAGGTACGGCCGCAGTCCCGGCTGCACGTACCGCAGGTACAGGTCGCTGAAGAGGGAGATGCGCAGCACCGCCGCGCCGGTCAGCGCCGGCAGCACCGCGGGACCGTACCGCCTCACAGCAGCCACCACCCCACCAGCGCACTGCTCGCCACGGCCACCACCCACGTCACCGACGCGAACCGGACCGCGAAGGCCCGGCCGAAGGTGCCCGCCTGCAGCGCGATCAGCTTCAGGTCCACCATCGGCCCCACCACCATGAACGCCAGCCGCGCGGTCGGCGAGAAGCCGCTGAGCGAGGCCGCGACGAACGCGTCGGCCTCGCTGCACACGCACAGCACCACCGCCAGGACGGCCAGCAGCAGCACCGGCAGCCACGCCGACCCGGTGAAGACGTCCAGCACCGACCGGGGCACGGCGATGTCGAAGGTGGCCGCCGCACCGGCGCCCAGCACCAGGAAGCCGCCGGCGTGCAGGAAGTCGTGCCGCAGCCCGGAGAGGAAACCGTGCCGGCCGTGCGACGGCCCGGACGCCGGGCGCCCCTTCGGCAGCCGCAGCCACTCCTCCCGCCCGAACCGGGCCCACAGCCAGCCCATCACCACCGCCGCCGCGAGCGAGGCGGCCAGCCGCGCCGCGACCATGGCCGGCTGCCCGGGGAACGCGATCGAGGTGGCGACCAGCACGACCGGGTTGATCGCGGGCGCCGACAGCAGGAAGGCCAGGGCGGCGGCCGGGGCGACGCCCCGCCGTATCAGGCTCCCGGCCACCGGCACCGACGCGCACTCGCAGCCGGGCAGCACCACCCCCGCCGCGCCGGCGACCGGGACGGCGAGCGCCTGGTTGCGGGGGAGGAGCCGGGTGAAGACCCGGTCCGGCACGAAGGCGCCGATCGCCGCCGACACGACCGTGCCGAGCAGCAGGAAGGGCACGCCCTGGACGACGACGGCGGTGAAGACGGTCCACCAGGCGGCCACCGGCGGGGTGTACAGGTCGAGCGCCACCACCGGGCCCAGCACGGAGACGACCGTCGCGATGGCGACGAGCGCGGTCCCGCCGACGACGGCGTACACGAGCGCGCGCACGGCCAGGCGCAGGCCGTCGGCCACAGTCCGTCGATTCTCCACGCGCCCTCTACCCGTTCCGTCGGTCGGCGCACGCAGGCTAACGGACGCCGCTGTGCGCCGCCCCGGCGCCGTCCCGGAGCGGGCTGTGCGGGCGTCGCGGAGGAGAGGGCGCGGGCCGCCGGGCCGGTGCCGCCATGGAGGGGCCGTGCGGGCGCCGTCACAGCCGGGGCCGTGCGGGTGCCGTCACAGCGGGGGCTGTGCGGGTGCCGTCACAGCGGGGGCTGTGCGGGCGCCGGGCCGAGGGTGGTCGTCCCCGGGGCCGTACGGTGACCGAGGCCCGTCCGGTAGGCGTCCAGCGCGGCCTCCACCCGCCCGGTGCGGCGCAGCAGGTCCCCCAGCAGCCGGCACAGGTCGGCCAGGTCCCCGGCCGCGCCCGCCCGCTCCAGCAGGCTCAGCGCCCGGACGTAGTGCTCCTCGGCGGCCTCGGTGTCCCGGGCGTCCTCGGCGATGATGCCGAGCAGCCGGTGCGCGGCGGCGGCGTGGACGGCGCCGCGCTCGGAGGACAGGCCGTCGAGGACCTCGTGCAGCAGTTCGGCGGCCTCCTCGGACCGGCCGCGCCGGTGCAGCACGTCGGCCAGCTCGACGGCGACCTGGCTGCTGTAGAGGGCGGCGCGCTTGGCCGTCAGCATGGCCAGGGCCTCGCGCAGCTCGTCCTCGGCGCGGTCGAGCCGGCCGTCCTGGGCGTACACGTACCCGCGCATCCAGTGGCAGTTGGCCAGCTCGGTGCGGAGCTGGAGCGTCCGGTACAGCTCGGCGGCCTTGGCGAGCGAGGCGTCGGCCTCGGCGAGGCGGCCCTCGGCGAGCAGGGTGCGGGCGACGGAGCGGTGCATGCGCGCCACCAGCGCCGGGTCGCCCGCCTGCGGGGCGAGCGCGAGCGCGAACTCGGCGGCCTGGGCGGCCCGCGCGTGCGCGCCCATGTCCATGTACGGCCCGATGGCGCTGGCGTAGAGCAGCAGCAGCGCGTCCGGGTCGTGCAGCCCGCCGCGGTTCAGCTCGTCGAGGGTCGACTCCAGCAGGTAGACGGCGTACCGGAGCTCACCGGCGAGGTAGTGGGCGACGGCCCGGCCGCGCAGCGCGGGGACCCGGCCCGGCAGGGGCGCGTCGGCCAGGCACTCCTCCGCGCGCTCGAAGAACCGCCGGCCGTCCGCCAGCTCCCCGCTCTCCAGCGCGCACTCCCCGAGCCCGAGCAGCGCGGCGGCCCGCACCTCGCCGATCCCGTGCGTCTCGGCCTCGGCGAGCAGGCCGGCGTACTGCCGCCGCGCCTGTTCCGTCTCCCCGGTGGCCAGGGTGCGCTGGGCCTCGGTCAGCCGCAGCCGCAGGTCGGTGGCGAGGCGGGCCGGACGGCCGGTGACCAGCTCCTCGTACGCGACGCCGAGCCGGCCGGCGATGTGCCGCAGCGCCTCCTCGGAGGCCCGCACCCGGCCCGCCTCCAGCGTGGAGACGTACGCGGGCGTGTACGAGGGTTCCGCGAGCTGCCGCTGCGTCAGCCCGCGCTCGATGCGCAACCGCTGCACTCGGCGTCCGATGGTCTCCGGGTCGTCACGGTCCCCCACTGGCCAACTCCCCCTGCGGCTCTTGCCGTTCGGCTGCGACGGCTTTAGGTTAAACCGTGAATTAAACGCGCTTAATGCGTTGCTGTACACCCGTCGTCGCCTGACACCGTCGTCGGGCGCCGGCGCCGGCGGCGGGCATCGGCGTCGGACACCGGGTGGGACACCCGGACCGGACATCGATGTCGGACACCGCCGCACCCACGCCACCCCCCACCCCACCATCGCCGTTGCGAGGTCGCCGTGCTCGAACGCACACGCACCGCAGAGCGTTACACCAGAGGCTTCACCGCGGCCGTCATCGCCGTGACCGCCCTCCTCCTGGCCGCGTACGCGGGCCCCGGGGGAGCGGCGAAGGGAGAGCCGGTCAGCTCCGGGGACAGCGCCGTGACCGTGCGGCGGTAGGCGGAGGACTCCCGCCCGGGGCCGTCCTGCCGCGGACCCTCGCGGAGGGCGACGGCTCCGGGGAGACGGTGACGGTCCCGGCCCCGGGGTTCCTGGAGTCGCGGACGGCTGTGCGGGGGGCGAGGCGGGCGACCCCGACGCAGTCGCCGCCGTTGCTGCTGCGGCTGGACTTGCGACCGCGCCGCCCGGAGCGCGCGCCGGTCGCACCGGGAGCGAGCGATCCGGGGGATGCTGGGTCCACCGGTCGCACGGGCCGCTGGAACCGCCTGTTCCGATCCGCCCCCGGTGTTCGCTTTTCCGGTGTTGTGGACAGATTTCTGCTGTCGCCCGTCCGCACCGCACCCCGCAGAGGAGGCCGCGTGACCGTACGCACCGACGAGTCGCACTCCACGCCCGACCTGTCGTCCCGGGACCCCAACTGGTGGCGGCAGGCCGTCATCTACCAGATCTATCCGCGCAGCTTCGCCGACGCCGACGGCGACGGGTTCGGTGACCTGCGCGGAGCCACCCAGCGCCTGACCCATCTCGCCGCCCTGGGCGTCGACGCCCTGTGGCTGAGCCCGTTCTACCCCTCCGAGCTGGCCGACGGCGGCTACGACGTCGAGGACTACCGCGACGTCGACCCCCGCCTCGGCACCCTCGGGGACTTCGACGCCCTGGTCGCCGAGGCGCACCGACTGGGGCTGAAGATCCTCGTCGACCTGGTGCCCAACCACACCTCGCACCGGCACGCGTGGTTCCAGGAGGCGCTGAGCGCGGGGCCCGGCTCCCCGGCCCGCGACCGGTACGTCTTCCGCGACGGCCGCGGCGAGCACGGCGAGCTCCCGCCCACCGACTGGCAGTCCGTCTTCGGCGGCAGCGCCTGGCGGCGGGTGCCCGACGGGCAGTGGTACCTGCACCTGTTCACGCCCCAGCAGCCCGATCTCAACTGGGCGAACGAGGAGGTGCGGGCCGACTTCCGCACCACCCTGAGGTTCTGGTCCGACCGGGGCGTGGACGGCTTCCGGATCGACGTCGCCCACGCCCTCGCCAAGGACCTCGACGAGCCGCTGCGCGACCTCGGCGCCCCCTGGGTGCGCGGCGAGGCGGCCCTGGCGCGGTTCGCGCCGGGCGAGCACCCCTTCTACGACCGCGACGAGGTGCACGAGATCTACCGCGACTGGCGCAAGATCCTCGACGCCTACAGCCCGCCCCGCATGGCGGTCGCCGAGGCCTGGGTGCCGGGCGCCCGGCGCGCGCTGTACGCCCGCCCGGACGAGCTGGGCCAGGCCTTCAACTTCGAGTACCTGCAGACCCACTGGGACGCCGGCGAGCTGCGGCGGGTCATCACCGGCGCGCTGGCCGACGCGGCCGCCGCCGGGGCCTCGGCGACCTGGGTCCTGTCCAACCACGACGTCGTGCGGCACGCCTCCCGCCTGATGCTCCCGCCGGGCACCGACGCCAACGCCTGGCTGCTGTCCGGCGGCCACGCCCCGGCCGTCGACGAGGCCGCCGGACTGCGCCGGGCCCGCGCCGCGACCCTGCTGATGCTGGCGCTGCCCGGGTCGGCGTACCTCTACCAGGGCGAGGAACTCGGCCTGCCCGAGGTCGCCGACCTGCCCACCGAGGTGCTCCAGGACCCGGTCTGGGAGCAGACGGGCCATGTCCGCAAGGGCCGCGACGGCTGCCGGGTGCCGCTGCCGTGGACGACGACCGGGCCGTCGTACGGCTTCGGGCCGGGCGGCGCCTGGCTGCCGCAGCCGCCGGGCTTCGCGGCGTACGCCGTCGAGGCGCAGGACGGGGTCGAGGGCTCGACCCTGGAGCTGTACCGCACGGCCCTCAGACTGCGCCGCAAGCTGCTCGCCGGCGAGTCGCTGACCTGGGCGGACGACGTCCCGGAAGGGGTGCTCCAGTTCGACCGCACCGGCGGCTGGCGGTGCGTCGCCAACCTGTCCGGCGCACCGGTCCGGCTGCCGGCCGGCGAGGTGCTGCTGAGCAGCGCGCCGCTGGAGGAGGACGGACGGCTGGGGCCGGACACGACCGTCTGGCTGGGGCTGTAGGGGCCCGGAGGCGGCTTCGGGGCCGCCTCCGGGCCGCGCCGGAGGAGTCCCTCAGGAGACCCGCCCGGCCTCCTCGGGGGTCCCGGCCTCCCGCGGAGCGCCGGACGCCGGCTGCCGGTGATCCCCGGCCTCCAGCAGCGGGGCCGTATGGCGTTCGGGCCGGTGGACGCCCTCCGCCGGCACACGGCTGCGGGGCGCGCCGGGCGCGCCGGGCAGCGGGACGGGGCGCCGGGCCACGAGGCGGCCCACCCAGCGCCGGCCGCAGTGCGCGCAGGCCGGCGCGCCCTCCGGGGTGTAGGGGGAGGGGACGGCGGCGTTGTCCCGGTGGAAGTACTCCCACTCGTCCCCGCGGTCGTCCAGGCAGCGCTGGACGTCGTAGTCGACGCTCCAGCGGTGCCAGCAGGTCCCGCAGGTGAACTCGACGCGTTCCACGGCCAGTTCGGTGATCATCGCGGCACACCTCCGTTCGGACGGGCCGGGGCGCGGGCTCCGGACGGGAAGACGCCCGCTCCCCGGGCTCTCCGGGCTCCCGACTGCCCGGTCCCCCGGCTCACTCACCTGGTTCGGCGGGACGGTTCACGCGGTGCTCCGCGGCGCCTCCCGGCTCCCGCCGGTCCCGCCGGTCCCGTCGTCCGCGGCCGCGCGGCCGACCCGGATGCGGCGCGGCTTCGGCTCCTCGGCGGCCGGCACGGTGACGGTGAGCACGCCGGCCTCGCAGCGGGCGCTGATCCGCTCCGTGTCCAGGGTGTCGTCCAGGATCAGCAGACGGCTGAAGACGCCGTGCGGGCGTTCGGCGACCAGCAGGTCGGCGCCCTCGGCGGCGGGGCCGGGGCGCTCGGCGCGGACGGTCAGGACGTTGCGCTCGACGCTGAGGTCGACGGCGGCGGGGTCGACGCCGGGCAGGTCGAAGTGGAGGACGAGGTCCTCACCGCTGCGGTAGGCGTCGAGGGGCATCGCGGCCGGCCTGGCGAGGGTGCCGAACGTCTGCTCGGTGAGCCGGCCGAGGTCCCGGAGGGGATCCGTACGGACGAGCGTCACTGTTCCACTCCTTTCGCCCGGTGGGTGCCGTCGGAACCGGTCGTGATCAGGCCGGATCGACCCGCGGCTGTCCACGCGGGTCTACACACGGCTATACCTCGACGGCTCATACTTGACAAGGGGGCGCTCAAGTTTTATTCAGGCTATGAGGCAAGACGGAGGCGAAAGCGCAGCTCGCGGCGGGTGAGGAGGTGGCCGGGCGATGCGGGAACCGGACCTGTACGCGGTACTCGGGGTGACGCCCTCGGCGTCGGCCGAGGCGATCACGTCCGCGTTCCGCCGCCGGGTGCGCGAACTGCGTCCCGACACCCGCGTGGACGCCGTCACCGCGGAGCGGTTCGGACGGGTCCGGGCGGCGTACGAGACCCTCCGCGATCCCGGACTGCGGGCCGCCTACGACCGCGAGCGGGCCCCCGCCCCGGCGGCCCCCCGCCCCGTGCGCCGGACCCGTCCGGCCGGCGCCGCGCAGCCGCCGGCACCGCCGCTGCGCGCGGGGCCGGTCCGGTGGGAGCGCGGCCCCCGACCGGGCCCCGGGGCCCGGGAGCCATCAGCGGCACGAGGTGCCTGACCAGCGGTACGAGGTACTTGACCAGCGGTACGAGGAGGGAGGATGCGGATGGCGCGCTCGGTCGGCATCGGCCTCGGCACGACGGACTCGGTGGTCCCGGTCCCCGACGGCGGCGAGCCCACCGTCGTCACCGGCACGGAAGGGGGCGGGACCACGCCCCTGGTCGCGGCCTTCGCGCGGAACGGCGGCGGGGTGGGCACCGGGACGGCGGGCGACGACAGCGACTCGCGGGCGGGCTGACCATGGACGGGAGCCAGGCACGGAGCGCGGAGGAGCTGCGCCGGCTGCTCCAGGAACGCACCGCCGATCTGCAGCGGGTGAAGGCCGAGTACGACAACTACCGCAAGCGGGTGCGGCGCGACCGCCTGGCCGTGCGCCGGATCGCGGTGGCCAACGTGCTCACCGCCCTCCTGCCGGTGCTGGACGCCGTCGACCGCGCCCGCGCGCACGAGCCGATGACACCAGGGCTGAAGGACATCGCCGACACGCTGGAGAGCCAGGCCGGCGGCCTGGGACTGGTGGCGTTCGGGGAGGTGGGCGACGAGTTCGACCCGGCCCGCCACGACGCCCTCGCCCACCACGTCTCCGAGGACGCCGACCGCCTCGTCTGCACGGCGGTCCTCCGCCCCGGCTATCGCATCGGCGACCAGCTCCTGCGCCCGGCCCAGGTGGAGGTCACGGGACCCCGGTGGACCCCGGGGACACCTTCCGCACCGGAACCGGCGAGGTCTCCGGAACCGGCGCGGTCTCCCGCGCGGGTGCTGTCCTCCCGGCCGCCGTTGCCGCCTGAACCGACGGCGTCGACGAGGCCACTGCGGTCACCGGAACCACTCGCACCACCCGGATCACCGCCGTCACCGCCATCACTGCCGTCGCTGCCGCCCCCGCAGCCGCTGCCGTCGCTCAAGCCGCCGGAATCACCGAAGCCACCCGAATCACCGAAGCCGACGGGGGCGCCGGGGTCGCCGGAGTCGTCCGGGCCGCCCGGCGGCGACCGTCGCTGACGGTTCCGTCCGTACGGCTCAGCAGCACACGCCACCTGCGGAAACGTCTCGTCACGAGCGCGCTGGGCGGGTCGCCGCCGCCCGTGCGGGGAGCCCGCCGGCGAGGGGCGGATCCAGGAAGCCGGCAGCAGCGGGACGGACCGCCCCGAACCGGGCGGCGGCCGTGCGGGGAGGCTCGTACCGACCGGCCTGCGGCCGGGGCGTGCGCCCGTGCCGGGGCCCGGAGTCGGGGCGCGGGTCACACGTGCCCCAGGCCCCCGCTGCCGAAGGAGCCGCTGGACCCGGGCTGCCAGCGCCGCCGGCTCTGGTCCTTGCACGTCCGGGTGTTGGCGTGGTGGAGCTCGTACGGCATGAGCCGTGGCCCCCCGTTCACGATCGGGACCTCGTCCGGCTCCCGCTGTTCCCGGATCTCGCGGACCGGCCCGCCGTCGGGCAACTTCGGCTGCTCCTCCGGGCGTGGGTGTCCGGTGTCCTTGTCCATGAGGCGCATACCGACGGGTACGGCCCAGATCAGCAGACCGGCCACGACCATCCCGCCGATGAACGCCGCGGTCATGTTGAGCGCGTGCTCGGACGACGCGGTCAGCAGTTCATGCGTTGCCATATTCATATTCCGATTATGGCTGACGGAATGCGAATAAGCTCCAGAAATGTCCGATTGACAAATCGGTGGCCGGCCGGTGCCGTGAAGGCCGCCGGATGCCCGTGGCGAGGCCCGCGCCCCGTGGGTCCCCTCCGGCGCCACCTGGCCGGGCGGCCGGGCCGCGGGCAACGACCTCACCGCCCGGTACGGACCGGACGGGCGTCCACCGCCCCGTCGCGCACCGGCCGGGCGGCGGCCCCGCCGTGCCGCGGACCGGGCGCCGGAGCCCGCGTGCCCGAACCCATTCCCGGCGTCAGCCGAGGCACAGCCAGAGCAGGCACACCCGGTCCGACGGCGAGGGGGAGACGGCCGGCGTGGGGCTCGGCTGCGCCGCCGGCGGTTCCGCGGCCGGGACCGACGGCGGCGCGGACGTCTTCGTACGGGACGGGGAGGCGGTCGCCGGCGGGACCGCCGCCGTCCGCGTGCCGTCGGGCGTGGGGGCGGGACGGGGGCTGAGACCGGGGCCGGAACCGGAACCGGAACCGGAGCCGGAGCCGGGTGCGGAGGCGGGGCCGGAGGCCCGGTCGGTGGTCCTCGGACCCGACTGCGGAACCGGCCGGCCGGAAGCGGTCCGGCGAGCGGTGGGGGACGGCGACACCGGCCGGGCGTCGGGCTCCTGCGCCGCGTCCTGCGTGGCGCCCGGGCCGGTGAGGCCGGGGACGGGGACGTCCGGTGCCGTGGCCGCCTCGGCGCGGTCGGGGAAGTTCCGGTCCGGCACGGTGACGACCAGGACGCCGCCGAGGAGGGCGACGGCCACCGCGACCAGGGCCCGCCGCCGGTTCCTCCTGCGCCGGGCCGACCGCCGCCGGGCCGCCCGCCCCCGCGGGACGGGTGCCGCCCCGGCGGGTTCACCACCGAACTCCCCGCCCGGCCGCTCGCCGCCCGGTTCCTTCCCGTCCGGTTCCTCGCCGTCCGGTTCCTCGCTGTCCGGCTCTTCGGCGTCCGGCTGCTTGTCGTCCGGCTCTTCGGCGTCCGGTTCTTCGCCGGTTGGCGGACGTCCGTCGTCCCCCGGGTCGGAGTGCGCCGCCCGTCCCGCGACCGTCCGTCCGGTCACGGCCTCCGGGGCGATGTCCGGGGTGTAGGCACCACACCCCGGACACACCAGGGCGCCATTGAGGTGCCGGCGACACGGGGAGCAGTAGTCCATCCGCACTCTTCCTGGGTCGGCCGGGTCAACGATCGGCAAGATCGGAAACGGGAGGCCAGAACGGTAGCGAGGCTTTGGACGGACGGTGTGTGCCCTGTGTGTCGTTCCTGCGTGGATTCCCGTAACACACCGTGTACGCGTGGTACCGCCGCCACCGGCACCCTCCCGGCCGGCCCCCGCCGCCGGACGGACCGCGTACGGCCGGCTCCGCCCGGCGGCGGGAGCCGGCCGTACGCCACGGGACCCCGGCGGCCCGGTCCTACCGGTAGGGGGAGGGCTGCCACGTGCCGCCGGGACCCGGCGTGCCGGGCCGCGGGGGAGCCGCCTTGGCCTGCTCCCTCGGAGCCGGAGCCGGGCCTTGGGACGGAGCCGGGCCCGGAGCCGGAGCCGGAGCCGGGGTCGGGACCGAGGCCGGGCCTTGGACCTGGGCCGTGGCCTGGGCGGGGACCTGGGCCGCTGCGGCGGCCTGCACACGGTGCCGGGGCATCGTCCGCCGGGGCGGCCGGGTCAGGGTGATCTGGCGGACCAGTTGCTGGAAGCACGCCAGGGACGCGAGCCCCGGCAGCGCCGCCGCCGCGGTGTCGACGACGGTCCTGGGCGCCTGCACGACGCACAGCATCATCGCCACGGAGGAGAAGAACAGCACCACGCACCAGGCGTGGACCGCGCGCCGCTGGTGCAGCGCGGCGCGCAGCACGGACAGCGACGACACCAGCCACGGCCCGTAGATCAGCAGCGGCCACCAGGCCGCGATGCCGCCCTCGGCGCGGGGCACGGCGGACAGGCGCAGGGGGGCGTAGGCGACCATCCCGCCGAAGAAGCTCACGCTGCAGGCGATGAGCGCGGTCACCGCGGCGATGAGATGACTGACGGTCCGCAGACCGTTCTTCCCGCCGCGTTCCCGGGCCCTGCGATGACCCCGGGGGGAGCCCTTCAACGGCGGCAGTTCCGCGGTGATCTCCTGGAGGTTCTCCAGAGGTGTGCCGGGGGCGGGCGCGGCGACCGGCCCGTCGTCCGCGGAGTGGGGGGAGGCGACCTGGGGGGCGGCGTGCGGGGTGACCGGGGGGATGACGTGGGGGGCGATATGGGGGGCGTGTTCCGCCATGGCGTCCTGGAGCATGAACGCCAGTTCCTCGGCCGGATCCCAGTCCGGCGGTACCAAGGGCTGCGGGAAGGGTTCGGACGGGCCCCGGTGGCGGCCGGTGCCCCTTTCGCTGAACATCCCCGCGTGCGGGTCTGCGTGTTCTCGACGGTGATCCGTTCGTCCGCGATACATGACACCGTCTGGTTATTCGGCCGGCCTGCGACCGGATGTTCCCTGCGCCGTGATCCACCGTCTGCCGAGATCGGCTTCCAGCTCCGCCAGGATGTCCAGGAAATTCCGCAGAATGGGCTCGGTCACCCGCAACGTGACCGGGAGTCCGCCTTTGGTGAGGGCGCCGTTGGGAGCGGGGGAGCCGTGCGCCGGGGCGGGGAGATAGGTGTAGGGCCCCAACCTGGTTGCCTTGGTCATGTCTCGACTAACGCGACCTTCATTCCACCGGATGCGCGGCAAAAGAGTGAAGGATTACGCAGACAAGTATCTCTTTCATAGGGCCGGGTTAAATGAGATCTTGCGTACGCCGCCGCGTAACCGCCGGTGGCGCGCCGCGCGTTGGTGGTCCAAGGCAAGACGCTCCGCTTCCCGCGGGGAGATGCAGGTGCAAGGCCTGCCCAACGCTCCACCGGACCCCGGCCGCAGGACGTCCCGGCCGGCTCCTCACTCGAACGGCCCTCACCGTTTCACTCCTGGACGGTCATGGCGTGTCCTGGGAGAAAGACACGTCCAACCTGGGAGGCCGGACATGTACGAGATGCATGCGGGCCCGGATAAGTCGGGTGGAACGCTGGTGTGGCATGTGATGGCCAAACAGGCCGATCTCACGCTCTGCGGGCAGAAGCGGTTCGCGGGGGTGGAGACGTCCGATGCGCAGCAGGCGGGCCATTGCACGTCCTGCATGGCGCTGTTCACGGAGTTGATGACGTCCGCGCAGCAGTGAGCCGGGCCGTCGTCGGCGGCGTCCCGGGGCGCCGGGGCGGCCGAACGCCCCGTCGCCGCACGGCGGATCGCGCGCGGCGGACCGCGCGCGCCGGGACGCGCACACGGGCCGGGGTCCGCGCCTCGACGGGTGCGGGCCCCGGCCGTGCCGTACGCCCCGGGACGGCCGCGTGCCGCCACCGCCGTCACCGGTGTCACCGTCGCCACCGATGTCACTGCCGTCATCGGCGTCACGCCGTCATCAGTGTCATCGTTGTCGCCGGCGCCACCGCCGTCCGGGGCCCGGCGGACACCGGGCGGTCAGCGGGACGGGGCCGAGGGCCCCACCGGGATGTCTCCGCGCAGCGTGATGCGGTGCATGACGCGGTGCTGGTCGCCGTAGTCGCGGTTGGCGTAGTGGGCCGTGCTGCGGTTGTCCCACAGGGCCACGTCACCGGGCTGCCACCGGTGCCGTACGACGTGCTCGGGCTTGGTGAGGTGGGCGTACAGGATGTCGAGGAGGCCCCGGCTCTCGTACTCGGACACCCCGACGATGTGCGAGGTGAACCCCGGGTTCACGAACAGGCCCTTGCGGCCGCTCTCCGGGTGCACCCGCACGACCGGGTGCTCCACCGGCTTCAGGTCGGTGAACACCTCGCCCTCCCAGACGTTCCCGCGGCCCTGCCGGCGCTGCGCCAGGTAGTACCCGAACTCGCGGGTGCCGTCGTGCACCGCGGTGAGCGGGTCGATCAGGGCCCGCAGGCCCGGGGACAGCGACTCGTAGGCGAGCTGGCTGTCGGCCCAGTTGGTGTCGCCGCCGTGCGGCGGCAGCACGACGGCCCGCAGGACGGAGATCGCCGGCGGGCGCTGCACGAACGTCACGTCCGTGTGCCAGACGTCGGCGAACCCGTTGTCCTGGCTGTCCAGGGAGTACACCTCGGGGGCCACGTCGCCGGAGTCGTGGATCGGGTGCCCGACGGTGACCTCGCCCAGGCGCCGGCCGAACTCGATCTGCGCGGCGTCGTCGAGATTCTCCTGGCCGCGCACGAAGAGCACCTTGTGCTCCACGAGCGCCCGGCGGACCGCGACGACCTGGTCGTCGGTCAGGCGGCCGAGGTCGATGCCGTGGATCTCCGCGCCGAAGTGCGGGCCGAGCTTGGTGATCGGCAGGTCCGCCGGGGCGGGGCGACGGTCCTCGGCCACGGCGGGCCGCTCACTGGTGATGCTCACTGCTGTTTCCTCTCTCGCGTCCTGCTTCTCGGGCGTCGTGCGTGTCGTGGATGGCGTGGATGTCGTGGATGGCGTGGGTGTCGTGGATGGCGTGCGTGTCGTGCGTGTCGTGCTTCTCGCGCGTCCGGCCTCTCGTGCGTCCCGTGTCCCGTCGCGGCCCGCGGGTCAGGCCGCGGCGGCGGCCCTCACGGCGTGCGCCACCTGCGCGCGCAGCTCGGCGAACTCACCGGAGTTGCGCAGCTCGTCGGCGTCCACGTCGCCGCGCGGCAGGGGGATCGGCAGGTCCAGGGCCACCGTTCCGGGACTCCTGGTCAGCACGACGATGCGGGACCCGAGGAACACCGCCTCGTCCGCGGAGTGCGTCACGAACACCGTGGTCCGCCCGGTCTGCGCGGTCACCCGGCGTACGTCCTCCTGGAGCCGTTCCCGGGTCAGCGCGTCCAGCGCCGCGAACGGCTCGTCGAGCAGGAAGAGCGGACGCTCGGCGGCGAGGGCGCGGGCGATGGCGACGCGCTGCTGCTGCCCGCCGGAGATCTCCCAGGTGCGGCGCCGCTCGGTGCCCTCCAGACCGACCCGCGCCAGCAGCTCCGCCCGGCGCCGCGGCCACTGGCCGCGCTCGACCCCGGCGTACCGCAGGGCCAGGTCGATGTTGCCGCGCACGGTGCGCCACGGGAACAGCCGCGGCGCCTGGAACACCACACCGGCCGCCTCGCCGGGCCGCGGAGCGGCGCCGGACACCCGTACGGAGCCGTGGGTGGGCTGCTCGAATCCGGCGATCAGCCGCAGCAGCGTGCTCTTGCCGCAGCCGGAGGCGCCCACGAGCACGAGGAACTCGCCGGCGGGCACGCTCAGGTCGACCGGCCCCACCGCGGTGACCGCTTCGCCGCCGCGGCCGTACCGGTGGACGACGTGGTCGAGCCGGACGGATCCGGCGCGTGCGGCGTCGGCTCCCTTCGCCGCTCCGCCCGTCACCCCTTCGGCCGTCCCGGCCCCTGCCTCCTCCGCCGCCCCGTCCATCACCTCGTCCGGTGTCCCGGTGGTCTCACTTGAGGACATCGGGGAGCCCTTCGAGGTACAGCGCCTTGCTGACGACGTCCTCGGACGGCGCGGCGTCGATCTGCTTCTGACCGGCCAGGAACCGGCCGGTGGCGGTGAGGTAGGACACCAGCCTGCCCGGCCGGCCGTCGCTGCCCAGCCAGTCCGCGGAGGCGACCTCGTCCGGGGTGAGGAACACCCCCTGCGACAGCTGGGCCTTCGCGTCCGCGCCGCTGATGCCGAGTTCGGCCGCGATGGCCCTGACCGAGCCGTCGGGGTCGGACTTGAGCCGGCGCAGCGCGTCGGCCTCCACCTTGCGCCAGATGTCGATCACCCGCGGGTCCCTGGCGATCAGCTCCTCCGACACCACGGCCAGGTCCAGGGTGGGCTTGCCGCCGGCGCCGATCTCCTTGCTGCTGGTCAGCTGGGTGCCGGTCGCGCGCAGCTCGTCCAGGGTCGGCAGCCACACGTAGGCGGCGTCGATGTCGCCCCGCTGCCAGGCGGCGAGGATCGCCTGCGGCTGCAGGTCGACGAGTTCGACGTCGGACGCCTTGAG
Organism: Streptomyces glaucus; assembly: GCF_039533365.1. NCBI lineage: Bacteria > Bacillati > Actinomycetota > Actinomycetes > Kitasatosporales > Streptomycetaceae > Streptomyces > Streptomyces glaucus. The sequence continues at coordinate 60,784 of NZ_BAAATK010000027.1, read as the reverse complement.
CCCGGCCCGCTCCAGCGCGGCCAGCAGACTGTAGTGCGAGGTGGAGGCGAACGGGGTGGCGACGGTCCGGCCCTTGAGCCCGGCGACGTCCGAGACGCCGGTGTCCCTGCGCGCCACGAGGGCCTCGTTCTCCCCGGCGACGTCGAGGATGAACGCGGCCTTGTACGGGATCGGCGAGGCTCCGGACAGCCCCCGGGCGAACGGGCTGGAGCCCAGGGCGGCGATGTCGAGGGACTTGCCGAGGAAGGCCTGGTTGACGCCGGCGCCGGAGTCGAACTTGATCCAGTCGATCGTGTAGTCCGGCAGCGCTTTCTCCAGCAGCTTCCGGTTCTTCACGATCAGGTCCCCGCTGGGGAAGGCGAAGTAGCCGATGCGCAGCCGTTTGGACCCCCCGGACGACGACTCGGCGCCGTCCGCGGAGCAGCCGGCGACCGCCGCGGAGGCCGCGGCCAGGACACCGGTGAGCAGCAGGCGCCGGGACGGCCCTTGAACGGAGGGGCCGACGGGGACTCTGGGCAGGGAAGGGGGCATGGCGGAGCCGTTTCTGTGCGGGAACGGAGCGGGAACGCGGGGCGGGAACGGAGCGGGAACGCGGGGCGGGGACGGTGGGGGCGGCGGTGTGCGGGGGAGCAGGGCGGCCCGGTCACGGCCTGCGTGCGGCGGTGCGGCCTAGGTGCGGCCGCGCCAGGGCACGACGGCCCGTTCCAGCCGGATCAGCAGTCCGTCGAGGAGGAGGCCGGAGACCCCGATGGCGATGATGCCGACGAACACCACCGGGGTGTTGTTGTAGTTGGCGGCGTCCTTGACCATGCCGCCGATGCCGGGCAGCCCGTTGACCAGCTCGGCGGCGACGAGGGAGGAGTACGCCACGCCCACGGCCAGCCGGATGCCGGTCAGCGTCTCCGGAAGGGCGGACGGCACGACGACGTCCCTGACGACGTCCCACCGCGACCCGCCGAGGGCCCGGGCCGCCTCGACGAGGCCCTGCGGCACGGCCGCGACGGCCGTGGTGGTGGACACCGCGACCGGCGGGAAGGCGGCCACGGCCAGCAGCGTGATCTTCGGCTCCTCGTTGATGCCGAGCCAGATGACGAGCAGGGAGAAGTACGCCAGCGGCGGCAGCGTCCGCAGGAAGGTGACCCAGGGCTCGAACAGCGAGCGCAGCCAGCCGACGGTGCCCATGAGCAGGCCGAAGAGCACCCCGAGGACGATGCCGGCACCGGCCCCGAGCGCGATGCGCCGCAGGCTGACGCCCAGGTGCTCGACGAGGTAGGTGCCGTTGTAGCCCCGTACGCCGTCGTGCGTCGTGGACACGTCGACGAACGCGTCCCACACCTTGGCCGGCGGCGGGACCAGGGTCTCGCTCCACGTCCCGCTCGCCGCCAGCAGCTGCCACCCCGCCAGGAACAGCAGCAACGAGCCGACGGGCAGGGCGACATGGCGTGCCCGGGACCGCGCGTCCACCGTGCGAGGGCGGCGCCGGGCCGGTCCGGCGGTGGCTGTCGCGACGGGATCGACGTCCGGGGGAGAAGGCGTTGCGGACACGGGGCGTCCTCCAGGGGGCGCCGGGACGGGAGCCGCCGGCGTCGACCGACGCGGGCAGCCGGCCCGGAGCGGGAGTGAAGCTGAACGAGGTGGCGGAAGCACCCTGCGACGGGGTGCCGGACCAGCGCCCCGCCGGGTGGGACGACCGGACGGCGGGACGGATCAGGAACGCGGGGAACGCGCGATCAGCGACAGCGACAACACGAGGCCGGGCGTCGGCACAGGTCGATGACCAGGCGTCGCACCAGGAACTCGTGATTCATGGGGCCCATTTCTACAACAGCGCCCGCCGCCCACCAATAGCCCGTCCACTCTCTGGAACACCGTGGTCCACCGGCAGCCCGTCGCTCCGCGGCGCGCTCGCCGGGGAAGGGGTCCCCAGGGCGGGCCCTACCGGCCGGTGAGGGGGCGCGGACCGGCCGCCCGCGCCGCCGGTGCGGCCGGAGCTCAGTGCGCTGTGCCGGGGGTGTACGCGTCGGCGGCCCGGCGGAGAGCCGTCTCCGCCTCGTCGACGATCCTCCGCACGATCTCGGCCGCCGGGAGGACGTCGTGGACGAGGGCCGCGGACTGGCCGGTGAACGGCAGGAACTCGTGCCCGCGTCCGCTCAGCACGGCCGCCACGATGCGGGGGCCGGCTTCGGCCGGCCGCACCCGCTCGGGATGCGCTTCGGCCTCCTCGAGGAAGGGCGTGCGCAGCGACCGGGGAAAGGCGTAGCCGCCGGGCCGGGAGAAGGGCGGCATGAAGCGGTCGCTGTGCGCCAGCTTGACCGTGTCGCGCGCCTCGGCGGCGACGATGCGGTTCTTCCACTCCTCGGCGATGTTCATCTCGGTCGACGCGAGCAGCCGCGTACCGATGGACACGCCCTGGGCGCCCAGCGCCAGCGCCGCCGCCAGCCCCCGCCCGTCCGCGATGCCGCCCGCGGCGACGACCGGGATCCCCTCCGCGACGTCCACGACCTGGGGGACCAGCACCATGGTGGCCACCTCGCCGCCCTGACCGCCCGCCTCGCCGCCCTGGGCGACGATGACGTCGACGCCCGCGCGCACCGCCTGTTCGGCCTGCCGGACGTCCATGACCTGCTGGATCCACCGGATGCCCGCGTCGTGGGCGCGTTCGACCAGGTCGTCCGGAACCCCGAGGTGGAAGGAGATCGCGGCCGGACGCTCGTCCAGCGTCGCCTGGAACGCCTCCTCGTCCAGCGGGCGGAGGGTGTGGTTGACGGCGAACGGCCGGTCGGTCAGCTCCCGCATCCGGGCCCACTGGCGCCGCAGGTCGGCGACCGGGCGCACCGCCGTGCCCAGGCTGCCGAGGGCCCCCGCCCGGCACACGGCCGCCGCGAGATCGACCTGTTCGTACGGCCCGTACGGTGCGCCGATGACGGGCACCTCGATACCGAGTACGTCGCACAGCCGCGTCCGCAGCATCCTCGCCTCCTCGCCTCCTCCCCGCACGGCGGGTCGGGCGCAATGAAGCCGTCCCGACCCATCCTGCGCCGCCGGCGGGCCCGGCGCACGGCGAGGACGAACCCCGCTTCCGGGACCCGCGGTTCCGGCACCCGCCGCCCGTCACGCGCCGCCCGTCACGCGCCGTGCCCCCGGAGCGCCCGCTCGGGCGCTCCCGCCGGCCGCCGGACGGGCGCGCCCCGGGAAGTCCGCGTCCCAGGGGGCCGACGGGCCCGCCGGCCCGCCGCGGAGCGGCGCCATGGCCGGAGGGCGCGCTGGGCGCACCGGGAGGAGCGCCGCGTCAGCGGCCCGGTCCGAGCCGGCTCCGCCCGCGGCCGTCGTCCGTCATCGCCGGCCGCCCGCCGGCAGCCCCGCGGCGGCCCGGGGCTCCTCACCGCCCAGGGTGCCGCGTAGCGCGGCGGTGGCGAACGCCGCCATGGAGGCCAGGAGGAGCAGCGCGAGCACCCCCCAGACCGCCGGGATCGTCCACAGGGGCCAGTCGTTGGCGGCCTGCACCCACAGGGTCAGGATGGCCGCGGCGCCCAGGCCGACGCCGTGCCACCGCACCACGGCCGCGGCTGTCAGGTGACCGCGTCGACCTCGTGCGAGGAGCGACCACAGCGTTCCGGCGAGGGCGGTCACACCGAACGAGACGCAGGCGAGCGCGCCGCCGAGGCGGTCCTCGGGCCACCCCACGGGCCCGTCGGACGTCTGCTGCCGCCGCCCGTCGGCGTCCCGCACCTCGACGACCTGCCCGTGCCAGATCAGGCCCACGACCTTGTCGCCGGGCTCCATCCGCGACGCCACCGGACCGGTGTTGCGGAACGTCACCTCCCACGGCTCGCCGGACGGCAGCGACAGCTCCGCCTCCGGCGACTCGCCCCGCTCCCCGTTGTGCATGTCGGCCCGCCGCACGGCGAAGTCCTGCTCCCACAGGCATCCCGACGCCTCCACCGGGACGGAGGCGCACGCCGGTGCGGCACGGAACTCCCGCTCCCGTTCCAGCGCCCTGCGGACCTCGAGGGCCGACGCCACCCCCGCGACGAGCGTCACGACAGCGAGCACCAGCCACGTCACGGTCCGTGCCGTTCTCTCCACCTTCGACTTCACCGCGCCCCCCGTGTTTCCCGGGCCTCTCACTCCCCCCATCCGAGCACACCGGCCGGCAGCTGCCCATGCCCACGACCGGCAGCGTGCGGCGCTCCGGGACTGCCGGAGGAAGGAAACCGGCCCGGGCCCGCCCCCGAGGCGCGCCGACGGGCGGCGGAGTCCGGAGGGTCCCGACGGGCGTGCCGGGCTCCGTCGGGCGCGATCAGCAGCCGGGGAAGTGCAGGGCCGGCTCCCTGGCCTGCGGCCGTGCGACCGATCGACGCTGCCAGCTGCGGCCCGGCCGTCGCCGGTGATCGGCGCCGGGCGTCGTCGGCCGCCCTCCGGTCGCCCTTCGGCAGCCCCGGAGCGGCCCGGACGCCCGTGATCCCGTCAGCCGCGCGACACCGGCTCGATCCTGAGGGGAGCCGCGGAGTCGAGGTCGATGGTGTCGCCTTCCTCCTCCGCGTCAGGGCGACGAGGACGATCGGCCGGCAGCACGATCAGCATGGTGTGGGGTCTGGGGAGCCACCCCACGTCCGCCGGCGGGTCGAAGCGGCCGATGTCGATGATCCGTACGAGGGTCTCGGGGACGCCCACCCAGCAGGAGTCGCCGACTCGCAGGTTCCCCGCGTGCGGGGCGATCTGGAACAGCCCGCCCCACTCGTGGTCGCGCGTGCGCGGGATCGCTCTGTGGCCGTTCCAGCGGATCGCGGAATCCGGATCGATCCGCGCCCACGGCCACTCGACCGAGACGTCGGACGAGGTCACGCCGACGACTCGGGCACGTGCCCACGGGCAGCTGACCAGGAGGACGTCGCCGACCTCGAACCGCTGCCGGCGGATGTCCTCGTGCATGGTGTGCTCCTCGCCCTCCGTGACGCCGCACGGTACCGCGCGGTCGGCGGAGCGGCTTCGGCCGGGGGGACCGAGGGCAGGTACGCCCGGTCGGGCTCGTGGTTCGCCCGGCAAGTCCGGCCCGCCGCTCACCCGGCTCCCGTCCGCCGTCGGCCCGCGCACATGTGGAGCGGGCGTGGTCCGGGAGTCCGGGCTCGGGAGAATGTGTGTCCGTGCCCGCGGGGAGCGATTCCTCTCCGCTCACCCGTCGGGGCGGGCGGGACACCCGGGTGCGTTTTCGTTCCCGCACGTCCCGGAGTCGTACGTGCCCGACCCGGCCCGTCCGTGCCCGCGGGGTCAGTTCGAACCGGGACCGGACCCGCCGGAAGCTTCGTTCGCGGCACGGCGGTACTCGGCGTTGATGCGCTGAGCTTCCTCGAGCTGGTCCTCGAGGATGATGATGCGGCAAGCAGCCTCGATCGGGGTCCCCCGGTCGACGAGCTCGCGGGCGCGAGCGGCGATCCGCAGCTGGTAGCGGGAGAACCGGCGATGTCCGCCCTCCGAGCGCAGCGGAGTGATCAGACGAGCCTCGCTGATGGCCCGGAGGAAGCCAGGGGTGGTGCCGAGCATCTCGGCGGCCCGGCCCATGGTGTAGGCGGGGTAGTCGTCGTCGTCCAGACGATCGCTGAGTGGAGTGTCTGCTGCCATGTCACCTCGTTGCACAACGCGTCAAGGGGCCCTGGTGCCGTACGGCACCAGGGCCCCGAAGGGAATTCAACACCATCTGTCGGCCCTCGTGCTGCGCCGACCTTCTGTTTCCGCTATCCGGCCCGGCGAGGGGAGGGATGCGGGGATCGCGGCTGTGTGACCGGGGACCACCGTCCGTTCCGGGGTCTTGCGGTACCCGGACCGAGTGTTTCTCGGTCCGGGCGATCCTGATGGCGTCTGCTCCTCCGTTCTTCCTCCGGACCCATCACTGGGTGAACGGGTACTGCGGCACTGCTCGGTGATGCTGTCGGCAGCCCCTTGGCCTGCGGGCCGCCCAGTGCGGCTCTCAGCCCCGTCACCGTCCTGCGAACACCTTGGCTTCGGAACTCCAGAGCCGCACCGACCTGCGAACTTCAAGTGTCGCTACCCGCCAGTTCGTGTCTGCCGGGTCTTGCTCGACTGTGTCTACGAGAGAAAGACTAACTGTGACCAAGAGTAATGTCTACTCTGGCAAAAGTAGATTTTCGTCTTCGTGGATCACAGGGCTGAGGGACGGCGTCCGTCTCGGCCGCCGCGGGCAGGGGGACGCCGCTTCGCCCCTCCGCTCGGCCAGGACGTCGCGCGGACGGCGGGACGGCGACACGACGGTGAGGGCCCTGCCGACGCGCGTCGGCAGGGCCCTCACCGGGTCCGCGATGGCGGTTTCCCGCCCCTTCTCATGCCTCCGGGGAGGAGACGGCTCACGCCTCCGGGGAGGAGACGGCGCCTCCGAGCAGCGCCGACGCGGCCTGGAGCGGGGTGGGGACGCCCGCCGGCACGGTCCCGGGGTGCTCGTGGCAGACGAAGCCGAGGCGGGTCATGGCCCGGACGACTTCGCCGCTGGTGAAGTCGCGGCGGTCCTGCCGGGTGATGACCTGGCCCACTTGCTTGACCGGATAGCGGCGGCGGCCGATGGTCACGGACTCGCCCGTGACGGGCTCGGGCGTGACGTCCTTCATCGAGGCCAGCACTCCGTTCTTGGTCAGCTCGAACGGGTACCGGGCGATGACACAGCGCATGATGCCTCACAAGGAAGAGAAGAAAGGGGGAGCGGGCCGACCGGGCGGGACGGCTCAGCGGGCGAGGACGAGGGGGCCCGGGGCCCGGTCGTCCTCCCCGACGGCACCGGGTCGAACGCCGGGCGAGGTGAACGGACCGGCGAGGACGTCCCGTAGACGGATCCGGTCGGTGTAGGCGGGGCTGTCGCGGAGAACGGTGAGCCGAGCCAGGGTGATCAGGCCCGTGCTCTGGTCGTCCCCGTCGCAGAGGACCAGGTGATCGACCCGGGCGCCGGCCATGAGGGACAGAGCCACCTCGACCGTCATGTCGTCACGGACCCGGGGTCCGGACGCGTCCCCGTCGTCGGCCACGGCCTCGGGGAAGGGGCCCACCGGGTGGTGCTGCGTCCGAGTCGGCGTCATGGGTGCCTCCTGCCGGAAAGGGGCGTGCTCGTGGTCACGGCGGCTCCTAGGCGGCCGAGCCGAAGCCGGGCCGCTGCCGTGCCCCGCGGCGCGCCGCTTCGCCGAGCGGCCGGCCCTGGCCGGCGGCGCGGCCCCGGCGACGGGGACGGCCCTGGGACGAGGAGGACGCGCCGCGGGGACGTTCCACGCTCGGCGGGGTGATGACGACCGGGACGCCGGACGGGGTCCGGGCGCCGGTGATGCGGCTCAGCTCCGCCTCGCCCGAACGCACCTGGGCGATCCGGGGGGTGATGCCCGCCGAGACCATCAGTCGGCTCATACCGCGGCGCTGGCCGGGGGTCACCAGGGTGACGACGCTGCCGGAGGCGCCGGCGCGGGCGGTGCGTCCGCCGCGGTGCAGATAGTCCTTGTGGTCACCGGGCGGATCCACGTTGACGACCAGGTCGAGGTCGTCGACGTGGATGCCGCGCGCCGCGACGTTGGTCGCCACCAGGGCCGTCACCTGTCCGCTCTTGAACTGGGCGAGAGTCCGGGTGCGCTGCGGCTGGGACTTGCCGCCGTGCAGGGCGGCGGCGCGGACGCCGTTGCTCAGCAGGAGCATGGTCAGCCGGTCCGCCGCGTGCTTGGTGTCCAGGAACATGATCACGCGACCGTTCCGGGCCGCGATCTCGAGGGTGGTCTGCTGCTTGTCCGTGTCGTGCACGTGCAGGACGTGGTGCTCCATGGTGGAGACCGCGCCCGCCGAGGGGTCGACGGAGTGGACGACGGGGTCGGTCAGGTAGCGGCGGACCAGCCGGTCGACGTTGCGGTCGAGGGTGGCCGAGAAGAGCATCCGCTGCCCCTCGGGACGCACCTGGTCGAGCAGGGCGGTGACCTGCGGCATGAAGCCCATGTCGGTCATCTGGTCGGCCTCGTCGAGGACCGTGACGCCGACCTCGTCCAGCCGGCAGTCGCCGCGGTCGATGAGGTCCTTGAGCCGCCCGGGCGTCGCGACGACCACCTCCGCGCCGGACCGCAGCGCACCGGCCTGCCGGCCGATGGACATCCCGCCGACCACGGTGGCCAGCCGCAGGCTCACGGCGCGGGCGTACGGAGCGAGGGCGTCGGTGACCTGCTGGGCGAGCTCGCGGGTGGGGACGAGGACGAGGGCCAGCGGCCGCCGGGGCTCGGCGCGCCGGCCCGCCGTACGGGCCAGCACCGCGAGGCCGAAGGCGAGGGTCTTGCCGGAACCGGTCCGGCCCCGGCCGAGTACGTCCCGCCCGGCCAGGGAGTTCGGCAGGGTGGCCGCCTGGATCGGGAACGGCACGGTCACGCCTTCACGGCCGAGGGTGGCCAGCAACCGTTCGGGCAGGGCGAGATCGGCGAACGACCCGACGGCGGGCAGTGCGGGCGTGACCGTTTCCGGCAGCGCGAACTCGCCCTGCGCGGCCTGTCCGGCCCGCCGGTCTCCGTAGTTCCTGGAACGGCGCGGACCACCGGAGCGGTTGGCGCCGGTGCCCCCTCCGAAGCGGTCATGGGCGCGGGATGTGTGGGCACGCTTCATGCGAGACCTTCCTTGACGGGGCACGTGGCAAGGAATTCCCGCAGCAGATGAGCGGCGCAGAGAATTTCGAGACGAGCCGAAGATGGTGCGGGCCGGGTCGAACCGGCAGGGAGAGCGCCACCGGCCGGTGATGCGAGGGATCCTTCCCGTCGCGCGCCCTGAAATGCGGCGAGCCGGGGCCCGCACCCCAGAGGTGCGGGCCCCGGCTGCGAAATACGCGTCAGCGCCGGTGTCAGGCGGGAACGATGTTCTCGGCCGTCAGGCCCTTCTGGCCCTGCGCGATGTCGAACGACACCTTCTGACCTTCCAGCAGCTCACGGAAGCCCTGGGTGGCGATGTTCGAGTAGTGGGCGAAGACGTCGGCGCCGCCGCCGTCCTGCTCGATGAAGCCGAAGCCCTTTTCCGCGTTGAACCACTTCACGGTGCCAGTAGCCATGTTGTTTCTCCTTCGGAGACGGTGTCAGGAATTCGCCCTGTGCGAATTCCGTGTCGCCGTGATGATTACCCCGTCGGAAATGAACCTTCTGGCAACCACACCTGCAACTGAGAACGACAGTAGCACGGTGCGATCGGCCCCGCACGGTCGATAATTCCACTCCGTTCGACGAACCGGGAATACTCGCCGCGCCCCGCGCCTATTTCTCATGTCGCGGGCATAGATATTGCTCTTCGCGGATGCAGCCTTCCTGTCGTGCCCTCCCACGCGCAGCCCTGTGACCTCCGCCGACGGGGGACGTACCGCTGCCGCCGTCGCCGGCGAGCGGCGCGGCGGCGAACGCGCCGGGACCCCGCCGCCGCGATGAAGGTCACATCTCCCGGGAGCGGCGCGAGGGCCGATGGACGGCAGGCAACCGCATGGGACCGCCCGCGCGCCCGGCGGCCGTCCCCGCGCGCCCGGCGGCCGTCCCCGCGGGCCGCGCGGCCCCGTCCGCACCCCCTGCGAGGCCGTGAGGCCCGGTCCCGGAACAGCCGCGTGAGCACCGGCCTCCGCTGCGGCGCCTCGGCCTCGCCGGCGCGGTGAACACGGTACTGCTCGCCGGCCGCGAGGCCGACGTGATCCCCACGGGGCCTGCGTGGTCCCGAGCGGCAGGGGAGAGCAGGTTCGCTCCCCCTTTCCCCTGCGCGGAGCGGAGGCCCTCATGGGCCGGCGAGGCGGTGGCGGGAGCGCGGCCGGCCCGGCCTCACCGTCGCGTACGAGGCGCTCACACCACCCGGGACCCGGACGGCACGCTGTTCGTCCGCGCCGCCGAGGCACGGTCGTCGCCGCAGCGTGTCCTGGACCTCCCGGCGCGCCGGACCCCGACGGGCCCGGCCGACGGACCGGACCACCGGTACCGGGGCGGCCGGACCGGGCTCAGGGCGGGTGAGCGCATCGGGCAGCGGAAGGCGTCGCTTGACGCTGTAAATGTAAGTGGTCTATTACTTACGTCAGGTTGAGTGTGTCGGGGTCCGGTCGACGCTGCACACGAGATCAACCCCTCATCCGCAGGGTTGAGGGGTCATTTTTCGGGTCGACAGGTGAGCGGTCAACCGCTTACTTGGCGACTCATCCGCCGATCACCACCCCAGAAAGTGACCTTCCGCCATGGCAGACACCACTTCCGCTCCGCAGCGCGACGACGCCGTCCGGGCCGCCGCCCGGCAGGTGTTCCGGGACCACCTCGACCTCCTGACCGCCGGCCGGGTCGAAGAGTGGGTCGAGCTCTTCACCGAGGACGGAGTGCTGGAGTTCCCGTACGCCCCGAAGGGCTACACCACCCGGCTCGTGGGCAGGCAGGAGCTGCTCGCCTACATCAGCAACTTCCCCAAGGCCTTCCGCCTGAGGATGACCGACGTGCGCATCCACGAGACCGTCGACCCCTCGCTGGTCATCGCGGAACTCAAGTCCGAGGGCGTCGCGCTGGAGACCGGCCGCCCCTACGACCAGACGTACATCTCGGTGGTCGAGACCGTGGACGGCAGGATCAGCCGCTATGTCGACTACTGGAACCCGCTGATCGCCATGGAGGCCCTCGGCGGCAGCACCGACGACATGATCACGGCGTTCGGCACCGACTGATCACGGCGTTCGGCACCGACTGATCACGGCGTTCGGCGCCGACTGAGCACGGCTGCCGGGTACGTCCGCATCGGGCCGCTTCGGTGGTTTGACGCACTTCTATGAAAGTGGTTGATTGCTTCCATGGAAACCAGGACGCGGCAGCGCTCCACCGCCGACGAGCGCCGGGCCACGGTCATGCGCACGGCCATCAAGACGTTCGCCGCGCGGGGCTACTACGGAACCTCGACGACGGACGTCGCCAAGGCCGCGGGCATCTCACAGGGATACCTGTACCGGCTGTTCAAGGACAAGGAGACGCTGTTCGTCGCCCTGGTCGACTACTGCTCGGACCGTCTGCGCGAGTCCGTCGCCGCGGCGGCGGCGACGGTGCGGAGCACCGACCCGCAAGCGGTCATGCAGGCACTGACCGCCTCGTACGACGAGGTCATCGCCGACCGGGACGTGCTGATGATCCTCATGCACGCCCAGGGCTGCGCCGGCGAGCCCGGCATCGGTGAGGCCGTGCGCAGGTGTTACGCCAAGCAGGTCGAGTACGTCCGCGCCGTCTCCGGCGCCTCCGAGGAGCAGATCCGCCGCTACTTCGCGGACGCCCTGCTCAGCAACGTCCTGGTGGCGATCGACGCCGCCGCCGTCGACGCCCCCTGGGCACGCACGCTGCGCGGCCGGTGACCTGAGCCGGGGACTCGCCGGCGGCGGACGGCGGCTTGGCCGGGGATCTCGTCGGCGGTCCCCGCCCGGACGGACGGCCCCGGGTTCCCGTTCCGGTCCGCGAGCCGGCCGCGGACGCCGCGTCCGCGGGCCCGGACGGAGCGGTGGACACCGCGCTCGGGCTCCTTCCGCGCCGGCCCGGCGAACCACCGCTCCACCGGGGCCGGCCCGTTCACCCCCGACGCCGCCGTGCTCGCCCACAGACAGCGCGCGGCCGGAGCCCGGACCCGCGAGGGCGGACGCCGTCCGGAAGAGAACTCCCGACGCCACCCGCTGACCCGGGCCCGCGCCTGATCCGCGCAGCCGGACCCGCCCGTGCCCGCACGAGCGCCGCCCCTCGGCGCGCACGGCCGGTGCGGACCGCCACCCGTGCGCGGGCCCCGCCCGTGTGCGCGCTCGCCCCGGCCCGCGTTCCGCCCTGGCCCGCGTTCCGGCCCGGCCCGGCCCGCGTCCCGCTCCGGCCCGCCGCCACCGTCACCGCCCGGCTCCCCTCCCACCCGCGGGTGCCTTACGCACTTCGAAGTGCCTTCTTCCTGGGGAGGAGCCGCTCACCCACGATGAGCGAGGCGCTGTCAGGCACCACCTTCCGATCCCACGCGAAAGGCAAGCAATGAGCACGTTCTCCGCCTCGCTTCCCGGCGGCACCTGGCCCCTGGGCGACCTGACCGTCACCCGGTTCGGCTACGGCGCCATGCAGCTCACCGGCCCCCACGTCATGGGCCCGCCCGCCGACCACGACGGCGCGCTCGCCGTCCTGCACGAGGCCGTCCGCCTCGGCATCACCCACATCGACACCGCCGACGCCTACGGGCCGCGCGTCACCAACCGGCTGATCCGCGAAGCGCTGCACCCGTATCCCGACTCGCTGCACATCGTGACCAAGGTCGGCGCGGTCCGGGACGAGCAGGGAGGCTGGCCCCCGGCCCGCGAGCCCGAGGACCTGCGCCGGGCCGTCCACCGCAACCTGGAGGACCTCGGCCTGGAGGCGCTGGACGTGGTCAACCTCCGGCTCGGCGACGCCCGGGGCCCCCAGCCCGGCTCGCTCGCCGAGGCGCTCGAGACGCTCGTCGAACTCCAGCAGCAGGGCCTGATCCGGCACCTCGGCGTGAGCAACGCGACGGCCGAGCAGGTCGCCGAGGCACGCTCGATCGCGCCGATCGTGTGCGTGCAGAACATGTACAACCTCGCCCACCGCCAGGACGACGAGCTGATCGACGAGCTCGCCGAGCAGGGCATCGCCTACGTGCCCTTCTTCCCGCTCGGCGGCTTCACGCCGCTGCAGTCCTCGGCGCTCATGGCCGTGGCCTCCCGACTGGACGCGACGCCGATGTCGGTCGCCCTGGCCTGGCTGCTGCGGCGCTCGCCGAACATCCTGCTCATCCCCGGCACCTCCTCGGTGGCGCACCTGCGCGAGAACGTCGCGGGCGCGGGCCTCGCACTCTCCGACGAGGATCTCGCCGAACTGGACAAGATCGGCCGCTGACGGCGGCAGGCCAGGACCTTCCCGCGCGACACGGGGCGGATCCCCGCACGCCCCACGGCCGAGCACAGGACCCGGCCGCGGGAGGCACCGGCGGGACCGTGCGCCGAGACGCCGGCGACGGCCCGGCCGCCGTCACCCACTGGCGCATCGGCGCACTCCGGTGAGCGAAGGCAGGGCGGACCCGTCGACGCCCACATCGGCGGCGTCCGCCCTCGCCCGGCCGTGCCGGACGCCCTCGCCGCCCGGATCGCCGGTCGAACCGCCGGCGGCCGCAGCCGGAAGGCGCCTGACCGACGACATCCGCCGAAGACAGTGGAGGGACCCGTACGGCGTGGTGCCTGCTCAGGCGACGCGGGCGTCGTACGTCTCGCGGTGGGCGAGCACATCGTCCATGTGCACCTCGGCCCAGGCCTTGAGGCCGCGCATCGTCTCGTACAGCGACAGGCCGAGATCGGTCAGCTCGTAGGAGACGGTGACCGGCACGGTCGGCACCACGGTGCGGGCCACCAGGCCGTCGCGCTCCAGGGAACGCAGCGTCTGCGTGAGCATCTTCTGGCTGACGCCGGCCAGCAGGCGGGCCAGCTCCGAGTAGCGCATCGCCCGCGGCTCGCCCGCGCACTCGGCCCCCGGCCGGTGCGTGCTGTCGCTGCCGAGCGCGGCCAGGACCAGCGTGACCCATTTGTTGGAGATCCGGTCGAGCAGCTTGCGGCTGGGGCAGGCCGCCACGAAGGCGTCGTACTCCACCTTGGCCTGCTCCCTCCGCTGGGCCGCCGTCATCGTCGCCATCCGCCGCTCCTCTCATCGGTGAGCGCTGCGCGCACTCCGCAACACCAGCTTCCCTTGGGGAAGCTGCATACCCATCATGATGCAAGTCTCTTCCAGGGGCCGCCCTGGGGCGCCTGCGGACGGCGCGAACCGCTGAGCTCACCCACTGCGCCGAGAAGACGTGAACGGCACGAGAACCGTGACGGGCCGGCGCGGAGACCGTGGCCGATCTCAGCTCTGCAGCGGTACCGCAACTGCTCGCACCCGAGGATTCCGTCGCGCAGCGGGGAGCCGCACGAGGTCCGTCGATCCCTACCCGAAGGGCCGGCTCCGGGCGCCGTCACATCGGGACCCGTGCCCGCCCGGCCGGACAGGAGGGTGGCCGTGGCCGCCGGGGAGCCGATCCGCCCCAGGTGACTCGGCCCCGGAGACGACGGAGAGTCCGAAGGCGACCTTCCGGCACGCCTCCGGCACACGGCCACTGATCACCGGACACGACGACGAGGCCCGGGTATCCGGCCTGGGCCTTCCACGCGGAGCGGGCGACGAGGACCGGACTCGCGCTCCTGGCTTGGGAAGCTGCGGTTGTTCGTGGCCGGTCCGGGCGCTGACCGGGGCGAACGACCGAGGATCGGCCTCGCCGGGCTCGGCGGCTCTCACCGTGGTTTCCCGCCTCTTCCCCGCTCGATCTGGTGCACTTGCGGTGCGGTTCGACTGCCGCTGCGGCTGCGAACGTGAGGGTTCCATGTCACCTCTGGCGGCGGAGGTCGCGGACCAGGCAGAGTGAAGGCATGTCAGATGCGTTGTACGGATTGATCGGCGCTCTGGGCGGGGCATTGATCGTGGGGGTGACAGCCTACTGGGGTCCCTTGCAAGCGCAACGCGAAGCATTGGCGCGCGCAAGGGAGGAGAGCGAACAGGCCCGCCGAGATGCCGAGCAGAAGGAAGCCGCTGAGCGGGTACGTGCCCGTAGGGAGGCTGCCGCTGAACGCATCATCCGTGTCCGGACAACAACTCGTGCTTGGAGCCAGTTGTTACAGCGTTACCTGCAGGACCTCAGACACGGGCACGACGTTTCCCTCCCGGACTTTGACGCAGCCGTACACGCGGCACGGACGGAAGCCCATGCCGCGATCGACAGGGCGATGGATCACGGTCTGCTGGTCCTGCTGCCTCAGACACCGGGGCATACACACTATCGGCAGCCGGAAGCCGCATTCGACGAGCAGCGCCGAATGCATGTACGCCCCGAGTTGCAATCAGTCACCGTCGCTCTGAACGAGGCCATGTCGCTGATGCGCATGGTGATACTCGGCGGTGATCCAGTTCCTCAAGATCGCATCGAGGAGCTTCAAACGGCCTTGGCCGAAGCGGACGATGCGCGACACGAGCTCACTCTTTTTCTTATGGATCGTCTTGAGGAAATCGTGGCGCCGGACACATACATCTGAGAAAACGCCGCGCAGCGGCCCGTGGGCAAATTGGCAGGTGTTGAGGTCGGCGTAGCGGATTTGGACGGGAATTGCTTCGGGGTGAGCGATCATGGATCCTGGCGGTACCGGCCCGGAGGGGAACGACGCCTTTCTCGGCGAGAAGTCGAAGGCGGGCGGTCATCTGTGAATCGCGCAGTCCTCGGTACTACGCCCTGGCGCCGGGCAGTATGCCGTCGGCCTGGCATGACGCGGCGGACGGCTGGTGGGCTCACGAGGCGGAGTGTCTGGGCCGGGGGCCCACGCCGGCGTGCCACAACTGCCCACGCCGGATTCCGGTGACTTCATGGTGCGTGGCTCGCTCGGACTGGCGGGCTGCGTGTGGATGACTCGGCGGTCGCGGGAGAACTCGAAGACGTGAGGTCGACGGTGACCGCATGGTCGAGCGCAGGAAGGCGTGGATGGTCATCGTCAGCGGTGGACCGCTTGGTGAGGACTCGTTCTTCCGCGCGGACCTGGCCACGGCGGATGCATGCCTCGACGCGTTGCCTGCTCACCCGGAGACCAAGGGCTCGTCACCGTTCGCGTGAGCACACCGTTCGGCCGTTGCCGGGCCTGGTGGCGGACGGCTGCAGTGGTTGCTGTAGTTTCCGGCCGCGAGACGGTCGGATGGTCGGGAGAAACTGTGGCAGCGTTGGGCTTCGTCTTCATCGCTCTGCCGTGCCTCGCCATCATCAGCTTTACCTGTTTTGCCGCATTTCGGGCTCAAGCGCACAAAGCCTTCAAGGTGCTCGCGTACGCGTTCCTGAGCTTCGGCCTTGCCTGTGCCCTCGTCCCTCTCTGCGTTGTCGTCTGGGCGTCGTTCCTGTAGGCGTGGCTGCACACTCGCGGATTGCAGCCACCCATCACTCACCCCGGCTCCCACCCCGTCCGCCGTCGATCCGCACACCGTGGACCACGTCTGTTCGGCTCCGCCTGGGTCGACGGCAGACGGGAGGGGAGCTCCCCCGTGTTCGCCGCACTCGGCCGGCACCCGCGTACGGCGTCCCGTCCATCCCGGATGCAGGAGCACCCCGCCGGAGGCGTGTCCTTGACCGCGGCCACGTTCGGTGCTCGCCGTTCACGGCCCGCCCTGTCCCACTCGCGGGCGCGCGCCGGCGCAGCGCCCGCAGCGCGGGCCGGAGGCATGAGCGTGGAGGGCGGCGGAGCCGGGAACACGCCCGGCGGAGCGGAGCGCAGCCGTGGCTCGGCGGCCGGGGCCGGCACGCGGGAGCTGATGACGCGGATGGGCACAGCGGCTCCCGGGCCGCGCTGATCCATCGGCACATGACCAGTGACCGGGACCGGGCCATCGCCGGCCGGCCCGGAGTCATGATCCGCGGAAGCGGAGGAAACGCTCCTGCCCAGAAGGAGACGAAGGGCCGGCCTGGGAGAAGACCTCTCCCGAGCCGGCCCTTCTCTCCGTGTCCCCGGCAGGGTTCGAACCTGCGACCCCCGCTTCAGGGGCCCGGTCACCTTGTCGCGCGGCGTGCCGAAACGGGGCTCAGCGGTCGTTCGTGGGTCCGATCGTGGCCGCTTCGGTGCGCTGTCGTTCGTTGTCGTTGATGTCGGCTGGTGGGGTCAGGCGGGCCGAGGCACGATGGTCACGGCCCGGTAGCTGTACCCGTCCTGTTTGAAGCCAGGGGCTTCCCACTGCAGGTCCACTTGCTGTCCCGGCGACAGCGTTCGGAAGCCCTTCATCTGGATGTGGGAGTAGTGGGCCCAACATCCGCCGGGAGTCTCGGGGGAGTCGAGCACGCCCCACCCCTCCTCGTCGCGCCACTCGCGGACAATCGCAGTCACCATGGGGGGAACCTTACGGCTCCGTCTGCGCCGGCACACCGAGGACCTCAGCTTGGGAAGTTGCGGTCAATCGGGGCTCACTTGAGCGCTGACCTGGGCAAACGCCTGGCCCCGACGTTGGTCGCAGCGTCTGTACGCCCCGTCGTTCCCGGCTGTTCCCCCATCGGTCCGGTGCAGTTGTGGTGCGGGGCCAACCGACCACGGCTCAACGGCCGATCACTGTCCGGTCCGTTGTCGGTGCCTGCCGTCACGATCTCGGGCGCGCGGTCGGCTTCCGGGGGTTCCCGCTCTGAAGGGAACGGCTGCATCCCTTCGCGCGGACGGCCTCTCGCTCGGCCTCGGCACCGACGCCGGTCCCTGGGACCGCGGAGCACGCGGCCCGCCCTCGTCCCGCGCCCGCCGCCACCGCTGCACCGGCCGGACACCGGCCCGCAGGTCCATGGCGACCACCGAACTCGCCTCGCCCCGGGCGAACCGCACGGCCGCCCGAAGCCGTACCCCCTCGCGGAACCGCTGCCGCTCGGCGGTCAGCCCGCTCCCTCGTGGATACCGCATCCCACGGTGAAACCGCACAGAACAGGTGCCGGCCAGCCGAACGTGACATCACAGGCCCAGGCTCGATAAACGGTTTCCGATGCAGCTTCATGTAGTTGTCCTGCATCAAGCTGCAGGGAAAAGCCTTGCGTGGTCGGTGAACTTCCTGAAAAGCTTCTCGCCGTAAGAAGCAGCGGCCCGGGGGGAAATGTGGATTACTCGGTTCTGGTGCCATTCCTGCCGCGTCGGCCAGAACAGGTTCTTCCTTTCGCCGCGCTGGTCGAGTGGACGGGAGCTGCCCGGCTCTGGCAGGGGCAAAGCCTGTTGATGGAGCCTTTCCAGACGTTTTCCGCGGTGGCGGGCGCGGGCTTCCGGGTACCGACGGGACTCGGCGTGACCCTCATGCCGCTGCGGCATCCGTTCGAGGCGGCCCACAAGGTCAAGACCCTGGCGATGGCGACCGGCAAGGACGTGGTGGCCGGCTTCGGGCCAGGGGCGAAGACGTTCCAGCAGAGCCTGCTCGGCGCCCCGTACCGAAGCCAGCTCACGGCGGTCCGTGAGTACATGACCGTGGTCCGAGACCTTCTCAGCGGCGAGCCGGTCGATTTCGACGGCGAGTACTACTCCTGCCATGCGGGGATGGGCCCGGTCATGTCGCCTCCCGTGCGCCTTGGTCTCGGGGTGCTGCGCCCCGGCATGGCCCGCTTGGCGGGCGAGGTCGCCGACGTGGCGGTCACCTGGCTCACGCCGGCGGCCTACCTGGACGGCGTCGTCCGCCCCGCGATGCGGGAGGGAGCGGACGACGCGGGCCGGTCCGTGCCCCGGATCACCGCCATGGTGCCGGTGGCTCTGGAGCGCTCCGACCGCGACGTGTCCGACTTCGTGCTGGCGAGCAATGCCGCACATATGCAGGCGCCTCACTATCTTGACATGCTCGGAAAAGCGGGTATTGATTTCTCCGAACTCGACCCGCGGGCCGCCGCACGGCGCATGGCGGAATCGGGTGCGTTTCTCTTCGGAAACATCGACCAGGTGGTCAAGCGCCTCGATGAATATCGCCAGGCCGGGGTCGATGAAATCGTGCTGAACCTTACGGGCGTGTGCCGGCTTTACGGCGCGAATGCCGCGATGGACGACTTGAAGCAGATTCTCGCCGCGGTGGGCGCGGATCGGAGGGACTCCGGTGAATGAGGAACTGATCGCTCGGGTGGGGCGCCATCTGCGGTCCTGGGTCACCGGCCGGCCGGTGACCGGCGACGTCCCCGGACCGGAGACCGCCACCGTGGTGCTGGAGGACTCCGCCTGCCTGGACGCGGTGCTCGGATCCGACGCCGTAGGCCCGCGTACGCTCGTCCTCGCCCCGGGAGCACCTGACGGCCAGGACGACAGGTCCGGCGCCACCGTGGTGGGGTACGAGGGATCGCTGAGCGGGTCGGAGGGGGACGCGTCGGTCGGTGACGTCCTGTTCCTCCAGATCCAGGACTACGGCGTGAGCCCGTACATGTCGCTGCTCGGCACGACGCTCGTGCGGGTGGCCGGCGACACGGACTTCGAGATGTTCCTCGCCGACGCCGATGCGGCCAGGACGGAGGGCAGGTTCGCTCCCTTCGCGGTCAGCCCGGCCGTGCAGCTCGCGGATCTCTCCGCGCTCGGAGGTCACGTCCCGGAGGACGGACCCGGTACCAGGCTCTACGTGAACCGCGACGGAAGTGTCTCCGTCTCGCCGCAGGGACTGCCGCTGGGAACCGCCGGGGATTCGGCCGCGGCCCTACGTTCGGCCTGGGAACGTTTGAGCGCGGCGAGCGAAGTGGGCGGCGCGGTGCCGCTGGGAGCGGCCGTGGCGGAGGAGCTGCGCGGCACCGCCGTGCGGCGCCGGCCCTGGCTCGCCCGCTACCTGGTCACGCTGGATCTGCTGCGCGACCTCCAGACGCGTGGGATCACCGAGCCCAGGGTCTCGGGTTTCGGCAGCCGGCTCGTTCCAGGGCTGGAGGAGGTCGAGGGAGCCCTGGACGCCGACGACCCGCGTGCGCCGTTCCTCTGCTGGACGCCCGAGAAGGCGTACGTCAGGGTTCCGGATCCCGGCCGGACCTTCCAGCTCGGCCGACGAGCGGCGGCGATCACGGAGATGCTGCTGGTCCTCGGCAGTGTCGAGGCCGTGGAGGAATACGCGGGACGCCACACCGGGGACGCGGAGACCGGTCCCGTGGACCGGGCCGCGGTCGAGCGAGTGCTCGCGTTCTTCGCCGACAAGGGAGTTTCACTCGTCCCCGGTGCCGCCCCCCTGCTGGAGGCGACCGCATGACGACGCGAACCGCGACGGTTCCCGGACTGGCCGGCCAGGTGCTGGCCGGATACGGCGACCGGGTCAGGCTGCACGATCTGTACGACGAGGCGGGAGCGTCGGTCTACCACGACCTGGCGGCCGTCGACACCACCGAGATCAGGGAACTGCTCAGGTCGGTCCGTGCCGTACCCGGCCCCGTGCTGGAACTCGCCGCCGGATCCGGCCGGCTGACGCTGCCTCTGCTCGCGCTGGGCCGGGAGGTGACGGCCCTGGAGCTGGAGGAGAGCATGGTGGCCCTGCTCCGGGACCGGCTCGCCGAGGCCCCCGCGGGCATCGGGGCGCGGTGCACCGTCGTGCAGGGTGACATGTCCGACTTCCAGCTCGACGGCACCTTCGCCGTCGTGGTGCTCGGCACCACGTCCGTCTCCCTGCTGGACGCCGAGGGCAGGGCAGGACTCTACGCAGCCGTGCGGGCGCACCTCCGGCCCGGCGGAAGGTTCCTGCTCTCCACCGTCGACGTGGCCGGCGCCGACGAGGACGACCTGGACCTGGAGGCCGTGGGCGCCAGCGGGCGGCGCTACCGGATGATCGAACACTGGCGGGCAGGCCAGGAGGTCCGCAGGGTGACCATCCTGCCGGCCGAGCGGGACACGCCTCAGGACGGTCCCGTACTGGCGCTCACCACGTCCATCCGGGTGCTGCCCCCCGACGACCTCGTGCGGGAACTGGCTTCCGCCGGACTGCGCGTGGTGGCCCGCCACTCCCTGCCCGCCGCGTCCCACCGGCATACCGGTGTGCTGCTGGAAGCGGAGGCCGCGTGATGGCGACCGAACTCTGGCCCTCGCTGCTCGACCCCCGTCTCCACGGAGCCGACGACCTGTGCGCGGTGTCGGCCAAGGGCGTCAGGATCCGCTTCCAGGACGGTCGTGAGCTGCTCTGCGGCTCCAGCGGCCTGTGGAACGCGAATCTCGGCTACGGCAACGAGGCGATCGCTCAGGCCTGTGCGGACGCCCTGCGCGACGCCTCCTACCTGTCCGTCTTCCGCTACGAGAACGTCTACGCCAGGCGCGCGGCGCGCGCGCTGGTCGAAGCGGCAGGGGCGGAGCACTACGGGCGAGTGGTCTTCTCCACCTCCGGCGGCGCCGCCAACGACCTTGTGATGAAGCTGGCGAGGCATTACCACGCGCTGCGCGGAGACGGTGCGCGCAAGCTCGTGGTGGGCCTCCGCGACAGCTACCACGGGCTGACGTTCGGCGGGTTCGCGCTCACCGGGGAGAACCTCGGCCAGTCCGTCTACGGTGTCGACCAGCGGTTCGTCAGGCATGTGACCCCCAACGCCGGTGACGAGATCGCCGGGCTCGCGGCCCAGCAGGGAAGCCGGATCGCGGCCGTGGTGGTGGAACCCGTCCTCGGCAGCGGAGCGGTGCCGCTCACCCCGGAGTACGTGGGGACGCTGCTGGAGCTCCGGGACCGCCACGGTTTCCTCCTCGTCGCCGACGAGGTCGCCACGGGCTTCGGCCGCACCGGCGACTTCTTCGCCTCGCAGCGATGGCCGGCGCCACCGGACCTGCTGATCACGTCGAAGGGACTGACCAACGGCACGCAGGCCGCGGCGGCCGTGCTGATGCCCCAGGCGGTCGCCGAGCCCTTCGACGCGGCGGGTGACGTGTTCGTCCACGGCGAGACCCAGGCCGGCACGCCCGTCACCTGCGCGGCGATCCTGGCCACGGTGAAGGAGATGCGACGGATCGACGCGGTCGCCTCGGCGCGGCGCCTCTCCGGCCTGCTCGACAGGGCGCTGGAGGACCTGGTGGCCACCGAACCGCTGGTCTCGACCACCACGGGCATCGGCTGCTTCCGGTCGATCCGGCTGCGGACCCCGGAGGGGGACCCGTTGCCGCAGCAGCAGGTGCCGCAGGTCGTCGCCGCGATCCGTAGGGCCGGCGCGCTGGTCCACCCCAGTGTGAACGGGGTGCAGATCCTCCCCGCGCTGATCTACACCGACGCCGAGCTCGCCGAGCTGCTGGACTGCGTGCGCCGCGGGGTGAGGGCCCACGCGCAGGCCCAGGGCTGGCTCGACGGCGAGGCGGGGGCGGCCTGATGGACACGGTGTGGAACATCAGCAACCGGCGCCTCACCCAGGTGGCCTACGGGATCAGCGGACTGGCCAAGTGGCTGCCCCTCCGGCAAGGGCGGACCGTGACCCTGCTCGCGGATCCGGCCGTCGCCGACTCGGAGGCCGTGGACCAGGTGTCCGCGTGCGCCGCGTGGGCGGGCCGGTCCGTGGAGCGGCTGGTGCCGCACGGCCCGGGCACGCTGGAGAGCGTGACGGCACTGGCCGAGCGGCTTCGGGACAGCGAACTCGTCGTGGCGGTCGGCGGGGGCACCTTGCTCGACCAGGCCAAGCTGGCCACGCTGATGAGTGCGTCCCCTGTCGTGCGGGACCGCCTGGCGGTGCGGCAGCGCAGCGGCCTGGTGCTGCTCCCGGCCGAGGCCGAACCCAGGATCCCCGTGGTCACCGTCCCGACGACGGTGGGCACCGGCAGCGAGCTGAGCGGGGGAGCCTGCCTCGCCGGCCCCGGGGGGAAGCGGCTGGTGCTCGGAAACGGACTCCAGCCGGACGTGGCGGTCCTCGATCCCGTCGCCACCCGGACGCTCCCGGTGGAACTCCTCGCGGAGGGCGTCCTGGAAGTGTTCTTCCGGGTGGCCGGGATGTACGTGGGGGATCCGCAGGACCTCCCCTCGGAAGACGCCTTCGCCCTGACGCTCGTGCGGAGACTGGTCGTCCTGGGCGCCGAGCTTGCGGCCGTCCGGCAGGCCGACCACGTCCCGGGCGACCCGCTGCGCCTGGAGATCGCCAAGCTCAGCGGCATGAGCCACGCCGCGTGGTTCAACGTCGGCCGCGACCCGTGCGCCTGCAAGGGCTGGTACCTCGCCAACGAGCTCTCCACTGCTCTGGGGCTCCGCAAGATGACGGCCGCCGCCGCAGTGCTGCCGCCCCTGTGGCAGCGGATCGCGGAAGGCGACGCACGCTGGGGCTCCGCGCGCCGGCTGCGACAGCTCTGGGAGGCGGTCGCCTCGGTCCACCACCCGCCTCTGCCCGACGACCCGGTCGAGGGAGTGGCGGACCTGATGGACGCCTGGCGGATCGAGCGCCGCATCGACGCGACCGCGGAGCGGACGGACCGGATCGCCCGGGCCACGATGCGCGCGTGGGGCGACGGACTGCCCACCCTGGGCACGCTCACTCTCGCCGACGTCCGGTGGGTGTTGACGGAGGCCGTCGGACAGCCGCAGCTCGCTGCGCGGTGACGCACCGGAGCCACGTCACCGCACACACAGACTTCCGCCGGTAACCGCCGGCGGACGGCCCGCGACACCACGGGAGGGGGGAAAGAACACATGCAGACTGCGAACGGGAACAGCGCCGCGGCCGCACCTCTGGAGCTGGCCCTGCAGGAGCTGGAGGCGCAGCAGCTCGACATGCAGGAGCTGGAGGCGCTCGACGCCCCGGACTTCAGCTGGAGCGACGCGCTGAGCTTCGCCGGCGGCCTGAGCGCCGGCGGCGTCGTCTCCTACGTCTCCATCGTCACCCTGGCGACCTGACCCGGAGGCCGTCCCGCTGAGCGAGGACGGCTTGCGCGGACATGGGCCGTCGACCCCGAGATCCCCGAAGGAGGTGAAGGAAATGCAGGAGAACATCAACCCCGCTCTGGAGCTGGCCATGCAGGAGCTGGCCATGGAGGAGCTGGAGGGCATGGAGGCGCCTGACTGGTGGGACAGCTTCGTGGCGAGCTTCGCTGTCTCGGCCGGCGTCAGCGCCGCCTACAGCACCGTCGCTGTCACCTCCGTCATCGCGACCTGATCCAGGTCGGACGCCTGACGGCAAAGCCCTGTTCCGGATGCTGGCCAAGAGCATCCGGAACAGGGCCGCACCGATGAATATACGTGCGGCCCCCGAGCCGCAGAGGAGTGATATCTGATGCCCCAAGCTGCTTCTCGCGGCCTCGCATGGTCCCTCGTGACTTTCGGGCTCATCGCCGCCGTGGCCGCTCCAGGAGTGGTCTACGCCCTCACCGAGGGCCCGGCCCGCACCAGAAACCTGCTCATCTGCGTCGGGGTGGAGCTGGCGCTCATCGTCTGCGTCGGCCTGTATCTCCGTGCGAAGGGGCGGGTCGGAGCGTGACCGACGGCATCGACATCGAGGGCCTCACCAAGCGGTACGGCGAACTGACCGTGGTCGAGGACGTGTCCTTCACCGCCCGCTCGGGGCGGGTGGTCGGGCTCCTCGGACGCAACGGGGCAGGGAAGACGACGACCCTGCGGATGTTGCTGGGGCTCGCGCGCCCCACCTCGGGCCGCGCCACGATCTTCGGCCACCCGTACCCGGAACTGCCCCGCGCGGCGCACCGGGTAGGGGTGAGCATCGACGGAATCGGCCCCTCCGCCGCGGGTTCGGGCCGGGCCGACCTGCGGATCTGGGCGAAAACCCTGGGCCTCCCCCGGACGAGGGTGGACGACGTCCTCGAACAGGTGGGACTCGCCGCGGACGCCCACCGCAAAATCCGCGACTACTCGCAGGGCATGCGGCAGCGCCACGCCCTGGCCACCGCCCTGCTCGCCGATCCCGAACTGCTCATCCTGGACGAACCCGCCAACGGACTCGACCCCGACGGCATCCGCTGGCTCCGGGAGCTCCTGCGCTCCCTCGCGGACGAGGGGCGCACCGTGCTGGTCTCCAGCCACCTTCTCGCCGAGGTCGAGCAGATGGCCGACGACATCGTCATCCTCCAGAAGACGCTGCGCTACAGCGGCACGGCCGCCGAGCTCACGCGAAACGGCGCCGTCAGCCTCGAGAGCCGCTTCTTCGACCTGGTCGGGCCCGCGGTGAAGGAGAACGCCCATGCGTGACCTGATCGCGGCCGAGTGGCGCAAGATCTGGACCGGGCGGGCCTGGTGGGGCGTGGCCGCGGCCGCCGTGCTGATGTGCGCGATGGCCGACGCCGGCTTCCTGCAGCAGGAGGTCGCCACCGGGGTGACCGGTGACACCCGCGAGATCACGTCCACCCTGGTGCAGGGCTGGTTCATGGTCGAACTCGCCGCCGCGGTGGTCGCCATGCTCGCCGTGACGAGGGAGTTCGGCAACGGCGCCGTCAGCAGGTCGGTGCTGCTGAGCGGCGGCAGAAGCCGGCTGCTCGTGGCCAAGCTCGTCGCCGCCACCGGATGCGGCGCGGTGTTCGCCGCGGGGGCCGGCGTGCTGGCCGCCGCCAGCCCGTGGGTCTTCCTGGCCGGCCGCACGCAGGAGCCCGAATGGACGACGGACACCACCTGGACACTGCTCGGGGTGATGCTGGTCATCGTGGTCGGCGCCGTGTGGGGAGCACTGCTCGGACTGCTCATCCGGCAGCAGGTCGCGGCCATTCTCACCCTGCTGATCAGCACCTGGCTGGTGGGGGAGGGCCTGCTGCGGCTCGTCCCGGAGATCGGCAGGTTCACCATCGACGAGGCCATGGCATCCGTGTACCGGGGAGGCCATGAGGACCTGCTGCCCATCCCGTGGGCCCTGGTGGTCCTCGCGGCCTGGATCGTCGCGGGCACGATCGCCGCACGGGCCCTGTTCCTGCGCAGGGACCTGCCGTGAGGCTGACCCTGAACCGGCCCCGGGAGGACACGGCGCCGGCACCCCTGCCCGAGTGCCCGCGCCTGGCGCCGGACGTGCGGGTCCATCAGCCGATCGAGGAGGGCGCCCCCTGGCTCGTCCAGTCCGGTTCGCAGCGCTACCTGCGGGTGACCGCCGGAATGGCGAGGCTCCTGACCCTCGCCGACGGCACGCGCAACCGGGAGGAACTGGCGAAGGAGCTCGGCGCCCCCTGGACGGTCGAGCTGGTGGGCGAGGGCCTGCTGCGTGCCCAACGCACCCGGCTCCTGGAGGACCCCGATCGCGAACCGGTCAAGGACCGGAGGCTCACCTTCGTCCCGCCGCTCACCGTTCAGCTCACCCTGGTGCGGCCGGAACGCATGCTGAGCAGGTTCCGGCCGCTCACCGCCCGTCTCGCCAGGCGGGGCTGGGCGGTCGCCGGCGCCGTCCTCGCGGCGGCGGGGCTGCTGTGCCTGGCCGTCCAAGCCCCGGCGACGATGAACGCCCTGTCCAGTCCGATCTCCATGTCGGCACTGGTCGCGCTCATGATCGCCACCTACTGCGGCACCATGCTGCACGAGCTCTCGCACGGACTGGTGCTGAGCCATTACGGTGGCCGGCCGAGCCGTATGGGCTTCATGCTCTTCTACCTCACTCCGGCGTTCTTCTGCGACGTCTCGGACGGATGGCGGCTGCCGAGGAACCACCAGCGGGTACGGGTCGCACTGGCCGGGATCGCCACCCAGGCGGTCCTCGCCGGGCTCGCCGGCATCGCTTCCGTCGTCGTGGCGGCGACCGGCGACAACCCCGCGCTGCGCGATCTTCTGCTGCTCCTCGCGGTGACCAACTACATCTCCGGTGTCTTCAACGCCGTCCCGCTCGTGAAGCTGGACGGGTACTTGGCGCTCATGAGCCACCTGGACATCTCCCACTTGCGGGACCGGTCCATGACGGACGCCCGCCGGCTCGTCGCCAGGCTGCTGTTCGGCGGACGCTACAAGCGCGAGCTGCCCGAGGTCGGCTGGGCGCCCCTGTTCGGTCTGGCATGCATGCTCTTCCCGTTGTACGTCGTGAGCATGGCCTTCGCGCTCTGGGGCTCGATCCTGGAGAGCACGGGCCTGGTGGGCGCCGTGGTCGTCTCCGTCGCGATCGGCTACCTGCTGCTCCGGCTTTATGCCGCCGCGCTGAATCTGAACGCGGAGGCCCGGACCGCGGGAGCGTCCCCTTGGCGGCGCGCGACCGTCTCCGCGGTGGGGATCGCCGCCGTGGCGTGGATCATGTGGGGCGTCTCCGTGCCGTACAACGTCACCGGCGGCTTCGTCCACGCCGAGGGCCGGACGGTGTTCGTGTCCACCGGGGCCACCGACCGGGAGGCCGTCGTGCCCGGCGCCGAGGTGCGTCTGCTGAGCGGTGGCATCGCGCTCCAGCAGCAGATGGGCACGGCCAGGGTGGCGTCCGCGGACTTTGCGGACCTGTCGGCCCCGATCTCCGCCTTCGTCCCCGTCAAGGGACTCGACCCGGTACGGGTGCCGGCCTCCGGAATCCCCCTCGACACCGGTTCGCCGGTCCGGGCGACCACGGGCCAAGCCGTGGTGAGCGCCGGCGAGCGGCGCCTGGGCGACTGGCTCTACCTCAAGTACCTGGCGTCCTTCTGGCGCTGAGAGCCGCCCGTCTCCCCTGATCTCTCCGTACTCCCGAAGGCGGTTGAACCTGTCATGGATGCACATCGGCGCGTGATGTTCCTGGCGCCCGGCACGCCCTTCTTCGACCGGGACGAGGCCGGCGCCGGCGACGTGGACGACGACTTCCGTGCCGTGACGGCCGACACGCCCGATGGCTGGTCGTGCGACACGGGACCTGACTGGACCATGCTGGCGCCCCACGGATTCCGGATGCCGCTCCAGGGCTGGAAGATCCATGTGTCGGCCACCGCCGAGAACGCGGCGAGGATCCTCGCCCGGTCCTGGGACTGGCTGGTGCCGCAGCGCATGGCGTTCAAGTTCATCCGCAGCAGGCAGGTGCTGCTGCGGCGCAACGGCAAGTACGGGGACCGCGGGGCCAGTGGCAAGTTCATCACCATCTACCCGGAGGACGAGACCCGCCTGGCCTCAGCGCTGAACGAGCTGGGCGCCCTGCTCGACGGTGAGCAGGGTCCGTACATCCTCAGCGATCTCAGGTGGCGTTCCGGTCCCCTGTACGTGCGCTACGGCGGGTTCGTCGCGCGCACGATGAAGACGGAGAGGGGAGAGACCGTCCCCTGCATCGAGGATCCCGAGGGCAGGCTGGTGCCGGACCGCCGCGGCCCCTCCTTCCGCCCGCCGGAGTGGGTGACCATTCCCGACTGTCTCGAGGAAGCGGTGAAGGCGCGCAACGCCGGCACCCTGAACGACTTCCCGTACCGTGCCGAACAGGCCCTGCACTTCTCCAACGGCGGGGGCGTCTACCGTGCCACCGACCTGCGTACGGGCGCGCCCGTCCTGCTCCGGGAGGCAAGGCCGCTCGCCGGGATCGACACCAACGGCGAGGACGCGGTCGCCCGGCTCCTGCGTGAGCGCGACTGCCTGCGCAGGCTCGGCGGCCTTCCATGGGTGCCGGAACTCGTCGAAGCCCGTGTCGGGCACGAACACCACTTCCTGGTCCGGGAGTACGTGGAGGGCGAGACGCTGGCGGTGCGCACCACCCGCGACAACCCGTCCTCCCCCGGCGCCGATCCGGAGCGGACGGCCGACTACACCCGATGGGCCCTCGACGTGCTCGACCAGATCGAGCAGGGGGTGCGGGCCATGCACCAACGCGGTGTGGTCTTCGGCGACCTGCACCCCGGCAACGTCATGGTCCGTCCCGACGGCTCCATCGCGTTCATCGACCTGGAGACGGCTTCGACCGATCTCACCGCACGCCAGATCCATGCCGCGCCAGGCTTCGCCGCCCCGTCCACCCACCGTGGCAAGGACATCGACAGGTACGCCCTGGGCTGTCTGCGCCTCGCCCTGTTCACTCCGCTGACCAGTCTCCTGCCGTGGGACGCCGACAAGGCCGACCAGCTCATCGAGCTCGTGCAGGCCCGCTACCCGGTACCCGCCGACTACGGCGACAAGGTACGCGCCGACCTCGCACCCCTGCCCGCCGCCGACGGTGCGGGCACACCGGACGGCCACCCGGACGCGGAGCCCGTCGATCCGCCCACCGTCGCGGGCCGGGGCCTCGCCGAGGGCCGGATCGACCGGGCGGCCGTGGAACAGGGGATCCTCATGACGGCCACGCCTCACCGCGAGGACCGTCTCTTCCCCGGCGACACCGCCCAGTTCATCCTGCCGGAGGGCGGCGCCTGCCTCGCCTACGGGGCCGCGGGGGTGCTGTGGGCGCTCAGCGAGGCGGGGGCGGACATTCCCGCCGCCCACGTCGACTGGCTCGAGCAGACCGCACGCCGGTTCGCCGAGCCGTCCCCGGGGCTCTACACAGGCATGTCCGGCATCGCCTGCGCGCTGGAGCGCCTCGGCCGGACCGATGCCGCCACCGCGCTGCTGAAGGAGGCGGACCGCGCGGAGCCCGCCAACGACAGCCTGCTGGACGGCCGGGCAGGACTGGGCCTCGCCCATCTGCACATGGCGCGCGCCACAGGCGACGACGCGGCTCTGAAGCGCGCCATGGTCCTGGCGGAGCAGGTGGCCGAGAACGCCGGAGGCCGGCCTCCCCGTCGCGGCGAGGCCGGTCTGATGCGCGGCAGGTCCGGTGGCGCGCTGCTGCTGCTGCGACTGCACGCCCATACGCACGACACCGGACTGCTCGACCGGGCCCGTGACCTGCTCGACACCGATCTGCGCGCCCTCGGGTGGACGGCGCGGCCGGACGCGGAGGAGGGCTGGGCGGAGGGCGCGGTCGGCGCGCGTCCCACCTTCGCCGCCGGCAGCGGCGGCACTGCCCTGGTCCTGAAGGAGTACCTGGCCGGACGCCACGAGCCGCGCTTCGCCCTGGCCTGCGAGACCGTTCTGCGGTCGGCCCTGGACTGTGTTCCGCACACCGCCGGGCTCTTCCACGGCTTCGCGGGCGTGCTGCTGACGGCCACCCGTCTCGCCGGCCCCGCGGAGGCCACCGCGGTCGAGCGCCTCGTCGCCACGGTCGACCTCTACCGGGTCGCCCACGAGGGACGGCCGGCGTTCCTCGGCCTGGAGAACGTGCGCCTCACCACGGACCTGGCGACCGGAGCCGCAGGCGTCCTGCTCGCCCTGAACGCGGCGGACACCCCTGCTGGGGCGACGGCGTTCCTGTGAACCGATACGACGACGGAGGCCACGAGAGGCGATGAACGCCGACAGCACAGTGACGGTGTCCGTGATCTGCCCCACCTACAACAGGTCATGGCGGATCACCGAGACCATCGACTCCGTCCGCGCGCAGACCGTTGAGGACTGGGAACTGCTCGTGGTCTCGGACGGGTGCGACGACGACACCGAGGACTGGGTGCGCCGGTCCGCGCGGCAGGATCCGCGGGTCAAGCTCCACAGGACGGAGCGGAGCGGCCATCCGAGCGGGCCACGAAACGCGGGGCTCGCCCTGGCACGCGGGGAGTTCATCGCCTATCTGGACCACGACGATGTCTGGCGGCCCGGTCACCTGCGCCTGCTGCTCGACATGCTGCGGGCCGGCGCGGACCTCGCGGTGACCGGCTGCACCTACCACGACGCCGACGGCGGGGAGGCGGCCGAGTTCTCACCGCTGTCAGCCTTCTGGCACCCCGAACTCCAGTTGTTCGGCCCGATGTTCGAGCCGTCCAGGGTCGGACACCGGCGCCGTGTCGTGGAGCGGGTCGGAGGCTGGCGCAGCGGTGCGGGTCTGGAGGACTGGGACCTGTGGCTGCGGGTGGCCGACGCGGGCCATACGTTCCGCACCTGCGTGGACCCGACCGCAGCCCTGTTGATGGACAGCGGAACCCGGAGGAACCGGATGCCGCGGCCCCACCGGCTGCCGCTGGTCGTTCTCGACGACGCCAGGGCCGCCCACGGCCTGCTGTGCGAACTGCGGTCCGGTCGGCATGACGAGGCCTTCCGTGCCGCCGTCCTGGCGGACATGAAGGACTGGTACCGCCGGATGGACGGGTCCGGCGCGCTGGTGCGGCCCCTCGACTGGAGAGGAGATCTGGACGACGAGATCGAGCGGGTCGTCTCGGGTGATGTGAAACTCTTCGAGGAGCTTGTGCTGGTGCCCGACCGGGGGCGGTACGCCATCGCGCGGAACCTGCTCTGCTCCCGAGCCGAGCACGCCCGCCGCGCCGCCCGGCTGGTTCCCTCCGTCCAGCCGCGGGTGCTCCGGCTGCTGAGGGAACTGGCCCTGGGCGGCCCCGGCGGGCGTGCGCACCGGTCAGACGAGGCCCTTCTCCTTGGCCCGTAGGGCCGCCTGGAAGCGGGTGGTGGCCTTGAAGTGCTTGAGCAGTTCCGCCACCCGCCCGCGGTAGGCCCGTACGGACATGCCCAGTTCACGCGCGCCGATCTCGTCCTTCTCGGCACGGGCCATGGCGTGGAGCACCTTCAACTGCGTCGCGTCCAGCGAGGCGGATTCGCACTCCGGCAGGAGCAGCGGTGAGGC
This sequence comes from Streptomyces glaucus, assembly GCF_039533365.1. Taxonomy (NCBI): domain Bacteria; kingdom Bacillati; phylum Actinomycetota; class Actinomycetes; order Kitasatosporales; family Streptomycetaceae; genus Streptomyces; species Streptomyces glaucus. Next base: position 29,833 of record NZ_BAAATK010000027.1, on the reverse strand, counting down.
GTCCGCCGCATGGGACCAGCAGTGGTCGAAGAGCGACCGGAGCGTGCCCACGAGGATTCTCTGCTCCACGAGAATGGTGGTCGGCGAGGAGTCGCGCTCGGTCTGCACGACGGCGGTCTCCCCGTCGGCGATCAGCACCCGCTGGCACTCCCCGTCCAGGAGACGGATCTGAGCACCGAGCCGGATCAGCTCGGTGAGATGCGCGGACGTGGCTTCGTCCTCCAGGGCCCGTCTGTGCACCAGCGCCTTCACGGTCACTCCCCGCTGCAGGCACGGCGCGCAGACGCGGCGTGTGGCCGCGACCTTCTGCGGCGTCACGGCCCAGTCGGGCTGCATCGTCAGCACCTCGCGCCGCGCCTGGACCGTGATGCTCTTGGCCGGGTCCTGCACGGCCTCGACGCCCACGGCCGGCCCGCTGTCCCGCGGGATCCGTCCGGGAGAACGCCAGGCGAGCGACCGGCGGATCAGCGAGTAACCGAAGGACAGCAATTCCTGCTGCTCGGCATGGAGCCTCTTGAGCCGTTGCTCGAGAAGCCGTCCGACACTCTCGTCCGGATCGAGGACGGTCGGCTCACCGTGTCCGCTCAGGCAGACCATGCCCTTGGCGGCGAGTCTCCGCAGGGACGCCCGGACCTCCGTGTCGTCACGGTCGAGGACCATGCACAGGCCGGATATCCCCAAATCCGGTTCTCGGGCCAGGGCCCTGTACACGGATTCGTCAAAACTTGAAATACCTAAGATGGTCAAAACGGCTTCCCCCATGGCTGTATTCGAACAGGCGTGGGTATACCTGTCAATCACCGTTGTGATAGGTGCTTGACTTCCCTGTTCCGGTGCCGGCAGACCCCGGTGGGGTCCGCCGGCTCCTGGGGGGCGTCCTCCCTACAGGGCGGACGCGGCGATGACCGCGGTGAGCGCGGCGACCGTCGTGCGGATGGTGTCGCCCAACGCCGCGGCGGTGCCCTGGCCGTCGGCGATCTCGGCCAGCCGGGACTCCACCGCCTCCGTCCCGGCTTCCCGGGTGACCACCGACTGGAGGCCCGCGTGATGCAGCACGGTGATCAGGGCGGCCGTGCGTTCGTCGGGCCGCCCGCCCTCCGTCAACACGGCTTCCAGCCGCCCGCGTAGCGTCGCGAGCGCGGCCGGGTCCGTGACCGGGTGCTTCACCGACCCGAACGCGCCGAGGATCCGTCGTCCCTGCTCGCCCACCACTCCCTTGCGCGACAGTCCCTGGTATGCCGCGTCGAGCGCGGGCTCGCGCAGGGCCAGGAGCCACTCCCGTGGTGACTGCTCCGGATGGCTCCGCGCGTGCGCGGCCATGGCCGCGGCCGCCGGGTCCGCGGATGCCGGTTCTCCGTCGACGACGAGCGCGCCCTCACGCGCCGTCAGGCCGCCGGAGAAGGTCAGCTCCAGCAAGGCGGCTGCCGAAACGGCCAGTGAAACCCGCAGGGGCGCCTCTCGCAGTTCCCCGGTCTCTTCGTCCAAGGCGAGCAGCACGATCTGCTCACCGATCGTCAGATCCTTGGTCATGGGATCCCCCTCTCGACAGGAAGGACGTCTCACAGGAAGCGGGGGTTCCCGTTGTGCGTCAGCAAATCGATCGAGGCGGCAAGAGAGACGAGAAGAAGCGTGGATTCAATCATCAGCACATGGGTATTAAACGGGAATCCTCTTTCTTTTCGAAGTCCTGCTACTGGGCTTGAACTCGTGATGCCGTCCGCGGTGATCAGGGGTTGATGGTCAGTCCCGTCCCGGCAAGGCAGCCGTCTGTGAGGTGGCTGCGGTACTGGAGGTGGCGGAGACCGCGCCGGACGGTCTGGACGGGGCGTTCGGGGTGCTGAAGGCGGCGTCGGAGAGCCGGTCGCGCCGCAGCGGGGACCAGATGCCCTCGACGGGGTTGCGGCCGGGTGCGTAGGGCGGCAGGTGGCGGCCGGTCGGCCCCGGGCTGCCGACCATTGCTGCAGGCCGGCGGCCTTGTGGACGGTGAGGTCGTACTGGATGGGCACGATCGGGCCGCCGAGCTGCCGAGCTGCCGGTGTGCTGCGGTCAGCGGGTCGCGGTAGTCGCGCCAGGAGAAGCTCTTGCGTCCGTCGCGATGCGCGTGCCGACTGGCGCCGGGCCCGAGCGGCCCCGCCCGTCCCGCGGGACGGCGAGACCACGCTCGTCCTCGCCCACTGGGTCTTCGCCGGTACCGGCCTCTCCCGTGCCGAAGCCTGGCTCGCCGCCACCCTCGAGCCCGCCCCCGGAACGGAAGGAGAGCCCACCACATGACCGACCGCTATCTGTCCGTGGACCAGGTCGCCGAGCTGCTGGGCACCTCCGTGCGCTTCCCCCGGCGGCTCGTGGAGGAGCGGCGCATCCGCTACGTGAAGGTCGGCCGGCACGTCCGTATCCCGGCGAGCGCGCTCGAGGAGTTCATCGAGTCCCACACCGTCGAGCCGGTCAGGCTCCGCCGCGCCGGACTGCGGAGGGCTGCCTGATGGCCAACAAAAAGGGCAGGCGCCGCCGCTTCGGTGCGGTGCGGCAGTACCGGTCCGGCCGCTGGACGGCGTCGTACCTCGGGCCCGACGGGGAGCGCATCCGCGCGGACGGGACCTTCGAGACCAAGAGGGATGCCGAGATCTGGCTGTCCCAGATCGAGGCGGACCTCAGCCGCGGGGACTGGCGCGCCCCGGACGCCGGGGCCGTCGACTTCCGCGTCTACGCCGAGAAGTGGGTCGAGGAGCGGGAGTTGGCCGTTCGCACCGAGGACCTGTACCGGCACCTCCTGCGGCTCCACCTCCTTCCGACGTTCGGCGCGCTCGACCTGGACGAGATCACCGCTCCGCGCGTGCGTGAGTGGCGGGCCGAGCGGCTGCGTGCCATCGGGGCGAGGACGACCGTCGCCAAGGCGTACCGCCTCCTCAAGGCCATCATGGAGACGGCCGTCGACGACGAGCTGATCAGCCGCAACCCGTGCCGTATCAAGGGCGCGGGCAAGGAGGCCGCGGCCGAGCGGCGTATCGCCACCGTGGCCCAGGTCGACGCCCTGGCCGACGCGATCGGTCCCCGCTGGCGGCTCATGGTCTATCTCGGCGCCTACGGTCCGATGCGGCCCGAGGAACCGGCCGGCCTGCGCCGCCGGGACGTCGACCCGGACGACCTCGTGATCCGCGTCCGCGTCGCCGAACCCGAGCGGACCAACGGCAGGCGCGCGCCCGGACCGACCAAGTCCGGCGGGGGGTGCCCGTGTGGTCGTCCTGCCGGCCTTCCTGCGCCGGGAGCTCCGGTGGCACCTCGACTGGTACGCCGAGAAGGGACCCGACGGTCTGCTCTTCGTCGGCGAGAAGGGCGCGCCGTTCCGTCGTACGACCTTCGGCCGGACCTGGCGGCGGGCCCGCGCGGCGGTGGGTCTGCCGGACGGCTTCCGCTTCTACGATCTTCGTCACACCGGGCACACCCTGTCGACGCGCTCGGGCGCCACCCTGAAGGACACCATGGTCCGTGCCGGGCAGTCCTCGGAGAAGGCGGCACTGATCTACCGGCACTCCGACGAGGAGCGGCAGCGCGAGGTGGCCGTCGGCCTGGACGACCTGGTGCGCGCCGAACGTGCGAAGCACCACAGGGAGCAGCCGGAGGAGCGCGCGGAGAGCTAGTGGTGCGGTTGTGGTGCGGCACCCGCTCACCGGTCCGGACAACAAAGAACCCCCGGGTCACTGACCTGGGGGTTTCGCATGGAGCGGGTGACGAGAATCGAACTCGCGCTCTCAGCTTGGGAAGCTGATGTTCTACCATTAAACTACACCCGCGTAAGACGCCGACCGGAGGATATCCGGAGTCGGTGCCCGAACGCTCGCCCACTGTACCTCATCCCAGGCCCTTGGTGTTCACGCCGTGGGCCTGAGTGGGTTTCGGGGGGAGGGATGCGGCTGCGGGGGGCTGGAGTTGGGGCGTACGGTGGGGGTGGGGGAGGGGTCGAGCGGGGGCGGAGTGCCGCCTGGAGAGTCGTCTCTTTGATCCCGTAATGTGGCTTTTGTCGTCAGGCAGTTGGCCAGACGCGGCTCTTGGGGAAGGGACTCTAGGACTTGATGGAGCGCACCGTCGTCCGCTGTGCCGATGGGCACGTGTTCACCACCGCTTCGTTCCCGATGCAGCAGGCCGAGCGACTCGGCCCCGGACGGCTCCTGCGCTGTCCGCGATGCGCGCGGTTGCGCAGTGTCGTGCCGGTGAGCTTGCAGAAGCGGTAGCAGGAGCAGAGGCGGCTGCCCGTGCGGCCGCGTGAGCGACTGCACGGGCAGGTGCGGAAACGGACCCGGGCACGGCCGCGAGGACGGCTGTGACCGTGTCCGCGGGACGCCGCGGCTGCGGCAGCGGTGCACCGGTACCAGCAGTTTCCCGGGCGCGTGGAGTCGGCGCGATTGTGGCCGCTCCGCGCGCCTTGCGTATCCTCGGGGCGTGCTTCTCTCAGACAAGGACATCCGGGCCGAGATCGACGCCGGGCGGGTGCGGATCGATCCCTACGACGAATCCATGGTGCAGCCGTCCAGCATCGACGTGCGCCTCGACCGTTACTTCCGGGTGTTCGAGAATCACCGGTACCCGCACATCGACCCCTCCGTCGAGCAGGCGGACCTGACGCGGCTCGTCGAGCCCGAGGGGGACGAACCGTTCATCCTGCACCCCGGTGAGTTCGTGCTGGCCAGCACGTACGAGGTGATCACCCTCCCCGATGACCTCGCCTCGCGGCTGGAGGGGAAGAGCTCGCTCGGGCGGCTCGGGCTCGTCACGCACTCCACCGCCGGGTTCATCGACCCCGGCTTCTCGGGGCACGTGACCCTGGAGCTGTCGAATCTCGCGACCCTGCCGATCAAGCTGTGGCCCGGGATGAAGATCGGGCAGCTGTGCATGTTCCGGCTCACCTCGCCGGCCGAGTACCCCTACGGCAGCGAGCGGTACGGATCCCGGTACCAGGGGCAGCGCGGGCCCACTGCCTCCCGGTCCTTCCTCAACTTCCATCGGACCCAGGTGTGAGCGCGGCGACATGAGTGACGTACGAGAGAACCTGACCTACGAGCAGTTCGGCACCGCCGTCCGGGAGCTCGCGCAGACCATCGCCGACGACGGGTACGAGCCCGACATCGTGCTCTCCATCGCCCGGGGCGGCGTCTTCGTCGCCGGCGGGCTCGCCTACGCCCTCGACTGCAAGAACATCCACCTGGTCAACGTGGAGTTCTACACGGGCGTGGGGACCACCCTGGAGATGCCGGTGATGCTCGCGCCGGTGCCCAACGTCGTCGACTTCTCCGACAAGAAGGTGCTCATCGCCGACGACGTCGCCGACACCGGCAAGACGCTCAAGCTCGTGCGGGACTTCTGCCTGGACGCCGTCGCCGAGGTGCGCAGCGCCGTGATCTACGAGAAGTCGCAGTCGCTGGTGAAGTGCGAGTACGTGTGGAAGCGGACCGACGACTGGATCAACTTCCCGTGGTCCGTCCAGCCGCCCGTCGTCCGGCGCGGCGGGCAGGTGCTCGACGCCTGAGCGGACGGCGGCGGAGCGACGACGAAGGCCCCCGGCACAGCCGGGGGCCTTCGCGCATGGCGGGATCGTCTAGAACGTGCCCAGCTTCACGATCGACAGCAGCGCGGCCAGCTGGATCGCCGACGCGCCCAGGGCCTTCGGCCACGGCAGGTCGTGGGAGCGGTTGACCATCACGGTCAGCAGGGCGCCGGCCGCCACCCAGGTCGCCCAGCCCAGGATCTGCACGAAGGAGGCGTCGCCGCCGAAGAACATCGCGACGATCAGGCGGGGCGCGTCCGTGAGGGACATGATCAGCATGGAGAGGCCGACCGTGGGCTGCCAGGCGCCGTCGCCGCCGAGCTGGCGGGCCAGGGTGTGGGTGACCACGCCCAGGACGAAGGCGCTGAGCACCATCGCGACCGCCGTCGTCAGGACGATGGGGATGGCGTTCGACAGGGTGGCGCCGATCGCTTCCGCGCGGGCTTCGTCGAAGCCGAAGACCGCCAGCAGGCCGTAGAGGAACGTCACGACGAGGGCGGGGCCCCACATCGTGTAGTCGCGCATCCGCAGGAAGGTCTGGCCGGGGGCGGTGACGATGCCCTTCAGCAGCTCCTTCCAGTGCAGGCGCGGGCCGATCGGGCCGGGCGGCGGGACCGAGCCCGCGCGGTAGGTCTCGCCCTGGCCGTAGGGGTCCTCGCCGATCGAGAACACCTGGGTGTGGCCCGGGTTGTTCGCCGCGTACGGGTCGTGCGGGCCGGCCGGGCCCTGGTCCGGCGGGTAGGTGCCGTCGCCGAAGTACTCCGGCTCGCCCTGGTCGCCGTAGCCGCCGTGGTTCCCCTGCGGCCAGGGGCCGCCGCCGCTGCTGCCGTACGGCGGCTGCTGCGGGTACGGCTGCGGCGCCGGGGGGTAGCCGTACGACGGTCCCTGCGGCGTCTGCTGTCCGTACGGAGGGTGTTGCGGTCGCGTCTGAGGAGCGCCGTTGTCCCGGCCGCGTCCGATCCTGAATCCAGCCACGCCTTCGAACGTACCTGGTCCCGAGGAGTGACGTGCCGGGCCCGGGCGTCCGGGCCCGGCTTTGCGGCCGAGCTGTGACATCCCCTAAGGGGGCGAACGGCCTTGTCCCCGTGGACGGTCGGGGATGGGCCGTACGGGGGAGGGCCCGGTCCGCGGCGGCGGTGTCGCCTCGGCACGGCCCGGTCGGGCCCGGGGCGGCCGGACGCCGCCGAAGCCGCTGTCGAGGCCGTCGGCAGGCCGTCGGCAGGCCTCCGGCAGCCGTCGGCGGGTCCGGGGCGCGGCGTGGGCGTCCGTGGTGGACGGGCCGGTCTCCCGGTCGCCGTCGACGTCGCCGGCGGCCGGGTTCGTCGGCCCGTCCGCGTCGGCCGGGAGTTCTCCCGGGGCGCGGGGCGGTCGGTGATCGGGGGACCCGCGCCGGGGTGTGGGGGGTACGCGCGTCCGGGAGTCCCCGAGCCCGCGGATACGACGACACCCCCGGGTTCCGTGCGGAACCCGGGGGTGTGGAGCCTGCCGTCGGCGCCGGTTACTTCACCGGCTCCGGCTCCGGTGCGCTCTCCGACTCGGCGGTGCCCGCCGGGGGCTCGTCGTCCGGGGCGGGGGTCCTGACGGAGTCCAGCAGCAGCTGGGCCACGTCGACGACCTGGACCGACTCCTTGGCCTTGCCGTCGTTCTTCTTGCCGTTGACCGAGTCGGTCAGCATGACCAGGCAGAACGGGCAGGCGGTGGAGACGATGTCCGGGTTCAGGGAGAGGGCCTCGTCGACGCGCTCGTTGTTGATGCGCTTGCCGATGCGCTCCTCCATCCACATCCGCGCGCCGCCGGCGCCGCAGCAGAAGCCCCGCTCCTTGTGGCGGTGCATCTCCTCGTTGCGCAGGCCCGGGACCTTGCCGATGATCTCGCGCGGGGGCGTGTAGATCTTGTTGTGGCGGCCCAGGTAGCACGGGTCGTGGTAGGTGATGATGCCCTCGACCGGGGTCACCGGGACCAGCTTGCCCTCGTCGACGAGGTGCTGGAGCAGCTGGGTGTGGTGGATGACCTCGTAGTCGCCGCCGAGCTGCGGGTACTCGTTGCCGAGGGTGTTCAGGCAGTGCGGGCAGGTGGCGACGATCTTCTTGGCCGACTTCGGCTTCCTGGACTCCTCGGTGACCTTGCCCTCGTCGTCCAGCTCCTCGCCGAACGCCGTGTTCAGGGCCATCACGTTCTCCATGCCGAGCTCCTGGAACAGGGGCTCGTTGCCCAGGCGGCGGGCGGAGTCACCGGTGCACTTCTCGTCGCCGCCCATGATCGCGAACTTCACGCCCGCGATGTGCAGCAGCTCCGCGAAGGCCTTGGTGGTCTTCTTGGCGCGGTCCTCCAGGGCGCCCGCGCAGCCGACCCAGTACAGGTACTCGACCTCGGACAGGTCCTCGATGTCCTTGCCGACGACCGGGACCTCGAAGTCGACCTCCTTGGTCCACTCCAGGCGCTGCTTCTTGGCCAGGCCCCAGGGGTTGCCCTTCTTCTCCAGGTTCTTGAGCATCGTGCCCGCCTCGGACGGGAAGGAGCTCTCGATCATCACCTGGTAGCGGCGCATGTCGACGATGTGGTCGACGTGCTCGATGTCCACCGGGCACTGCTCGACGCAGGCGCCGCAGGTGGTGCAGGACCACAGCACGTCCGGGTCGATGACGCCGTTGTCCTCGGCGGTGCCCACCAGCGGGCGCTCGGCCTCGGCCAGCGCGGCCGCGGGCACGTCCCTCAGCTGCTCCTCGGACGCCTTCTCCTCGCCCTCCATGGTCTTGCCGCCGCCGGCCAGCAGGTACGGGGCCTTGGCGTGCGCGTGGTCGCGCAGCGACATGATCAGCAGCTTCGGGGAGAGCGGCTTGCCGGTGTTCCAGGCGGGGCACTGCGACTGGCAGCGGCCGCACTCGGTGCAGGTGGAGAAGTCCAGCAGGCCCTTCCAGGAGAAGTGCTCGACCTGCGAGACGCCGAAGACGTCGTCCTCGCCGGGGTCGGCGAAGTCGATCGGCTTGCCGCCGCTCGTCATGGGCGGGAGCGCGCCGAGGGCCGTGGAGCCGTCCGCGTTCCGCTTGAACCAGATGTTCGGGAAGGCGAGGAAGCGGTGCCAGGCCACGCCCATGTTGGTGTTGAGCGAAACCGTGATCATCCAGATCATGGTCGTGCCCAGCTTGATCATCGCGAAGAGGTAGACCAGGTTCTGCAGCGTGGCGACGCTCAGCCCCTCGAAGGCCAGGACCAGCGGGTACGAGGCGAAGTACGCGGCCTCGTAGTGGTCCACGTGGTGCAGGGCGCCCTCCAGGCCGCGCAGCACGTAGATCGCGAGGCCGATGGTGAGGATGACGTACTCGACGAAGTACGCCTGGCCCATCTTCGAGCCCGCGAAGCGCGACTTGCGGCCCGGCCGCGAGGGCAGGCTCAGCAGGCGGATCACGATCAGCACGAGGATGCCCAGGGTGGTCATCGCGCTGATGAACTCGATGTACAGCTCGTACGGCAGGAAGCCGCCGAGCACCGGAAGCGTCCAGTCGGCCTGGAAGAGCTGCCCGTAGGCGGTGATGATCGTCGGCGGCAGCGTCAGGAAGCCGATGGCGACGAACCAGTGGGCGATGCCGACGATGCCCCACCGGTTCATCCGGGTGTGGCCGAGGAACTCCTTCACCAGCGTCACGCTGCGCTGGTAGGGGTTGTCGGTCCGGCTGCCGGCGGGTACGGGCTGGCCCAGTCTGAAGTACCGGACGAACTGACCGACGGCGCGCGCGAGCAGCGCAACGCCGACCACGGTCAGGACCAGCGACACGACGATCGCGGCGAGTTGCATGGGGGCTCCTCGGGCCTGCGAGGGGTTTGCGTCGGGGAACTCCTCGACGAGTTCCCCGAGATTACTAAGCGGTAACTTATGCAGTCCGTCTGAGACTACCCCTATCCTCCGCCGCACTGTAGCCGGGCGTGCGGTGATCTGCGTCGCTGAGGCGACCCTGACCGGCCCGGGGGCGACGCCACGCCGAGCCGATCCCGCCATTCATCGCAAATCGTGACAGTCGGCTTAGTTTAAGGCCGTGCTCTACGGGATCGTCGCCGCCGCCACCGCCGTCCTGCTCACCGCCCTGCTCACCGCGCTGCTCCGCCCGCTCGCCCTGCGCCTCGGCCTCGTCGAGCCGCGCGGGCGCGGACGCTCGGAGGAGGCCCGGGGCCGGCCCCTGCCGCTGCTCGGCGGCGTGGCCGTCGTCCTCGGCACGTCGCTGGTCGCGGGGGCCGGGCAGTGGACGGGCGCCGCCCCGCTCGGCGCGGAGGCCGGGCGGCTGCTCGCCGCCGGGGCGGGGGTCGCCCTGCTGGGCCTCGCCGCCGACGCGTGGCGGCTGCGGCGGCGGTTCGTGCTCGCGGGGACGGCCGTGGCGGCGGCGCTCGTCGTGCCGTACGGCGAGACGGGGGTGCCGGGCGGGGTGCTCGCCGCGGGCTGGATCGTCTGTGTCGCCGCCGCCTTCCGGGGGCTCGACCACAGCGACGGGCTCGCCGGCACGGCGGGCGTCGTCACCGCCTTCGGCGTGGCGGTGTGCGCGGCCGTCGACATGCTGGACGGGATCGTGGTGCTGCTGAGCACGCTGGCCGCCGCGCTGGCCGGGTTCCTCCTGCACAACTGGCACCCCGCGCGGAGCGCGCTCGGGGCGTGCGGCTCGCTGTTCGCGGGCTTCGTGCTCGCCTCGGCCGCGGTGTTCGCCCGCGCCGGCCGCGAACCGTCCGCCGGCGCGGCGGTGCTCTTCGCGCTCACCGCCCTCGCGAGCGCCGACGCCGTCCTCGTGGTGCTCTCCCGGTGGCTGGCCGGGCGGACGCTGTCGCGCGGCGGCCCGGACCACCTCGCCCACCGGCTGCGGCGGCTCGGGCTCACCGCGCGGGGCGCCACGGTGCTGCTCGGCGTCGGCGCGGTCCCGGGGGTGCTCACCGGGGTGCTCGTGCACACCGGCTGGGCGGGCGGGGGCGCCGCGCTGTGGATCGCCGCGGGCGCGCTCGTCGTCGTCCTGGGGCTGCTGCGGGTGCGGGTGTACGAGCCGCGCCGGACGACCGGGGGCGCGGCGGGGCGGGTTCCCCGTGGCGGCGGGGCCGTGGTGGGTCAGGGGCCGGGTGCCGCCGGGGGCGCGGTGGGGCGGGTTCCGCGGAGCGGCGGGGCCGTGGCGCGGCAGGGCGCGGGAGTCGCCGGGGCGGTGGCGGGCCGGGTCCCTCGTGGCGGCGGGGCCGTGGCGCGGCAGGGCTCGGGTGCCGCCGGGGGCGTGGTGCGCCCGGGTCCTCGTACGGCTGGATTTCCGGTGCGGCAGGTTTCCCGTAGCGCTTCTTCGCAGGTCAGGAACCGGTTGCGCGTAAGGAACGGATAAGAGTTGAGCCAGGTTGACTCAGCTCTGTTGACCCAGCGCCGGGCGTCCGGCACACTTGAGCCTGTTCCACTCAAGTCAGCTGGAGGAATCAACCATGGCACGTGCGGTCGGCATCGACCTGGGCACGACTAACTCCGTCGTCAGCGTTCTGGAGGGCGGCGAGCCCACCGTCATCACCAACGCCGAGGGCGCCAGGACCACGCCGTCCGTCGTCGCCTTTGCCAAGAACGGCGAAGTGCTCGTGGGTGAGGTGGCCAAGCGCCAGGCGGTCACCAACGTGGACCGGACGATCCGGTCCGTCAAGCGCCACATGGGTACCGACTGGAAGATCGCGCTGGACGGGAAGGACTTCAACCCGCAGCAGATCTCCGCGTTCATCCTGCAGAAGCTGAAGCGGGACGCCGAGGCCTACCTGGGCGAGAAGGTCACCGACGCGGTCATCACCGTCCCCGCCTACTTCAACGACGCCGAGCGCCAGGCCACCAAGGAGGCCGGCGAGATCGCCGGCCTGAACGTGCTCCGCATCGTCAACGAGCCCACCGCCGCCGCCCTGGCCTACGGCCTGGAGAAGGAGGACCAGACCATCCTGGTCTTCGACCTCGGTGGCGGTACGTTCGACGTCTCGCTGCTGGAGATCGGCGACGGCGTCGTCGAGGTGAAGGCCACCAACGGCGACAACCACCTCGGTGGCGACGACTGGGACCAGCGCATCGTCGACTACCTGGTCAAGCAGTTCCAGTCCGGCCACGGCGTGGACCTGTCCAAGGACAAGATGGCCCTCCAGCGGCTGCGCGAGGCCGCCGAGAAGGCCAAGATCGAGCTGTCCTCCTCCACCGAGACCTCGATCAACCTGCCCTACATCACGGCCTCCGCCGAGGGCCCGCTGCACCTGGACGAGAAGCTCACCCGCGCCCAGTTCCAGCAGCTCACGTCCGACCTGCTGGAGCGCTGCAAGATCCCGTTCCACAACGTCATCAAGGACGCCGGCGTCTCCATCAACGACATCGACCACGTCGTCCTCGTCGGCGGTTCGACCCGCATGCCCGCCGTCGCCGAGCTCGTCAAGGAGCTGACCGGCGGCAAGGAGGCCAACAAGGGCGTCAACCCGGACGAGGTCGTCGCCGTCGGCGCCTCGCTCCAGGCCGGTGTCCTCAAGGGCGAGGTCAAGGACGTCCTGCTGCTCGACGTCACCCCGCTGTCCCTCGGCATCGAGACCAAGGGCGGCATCATGACCAAGCTCATCGAGCGCAACACCACGATCCCGACCAAGCGCTCCGAGATCTTCACCACGGCCGAGGACAACCAGCCGTCGGTGCAGATCCAGGTCTACCAGGGCGAGCGCGAGATCGCGGCGTACAACAAGAAGCTCGGCATGTTCGAGCTGACCGGTCTGCCCCCGGCGCCGCGCGGCGTCCCGCAGATCGAGGTCTCCTTCGACATCGACGCCAACGGCATCATGCACGTCACGGCGAAGGACCTCGGCACCGGCAAGGAGCAGAAGATGACCGTCACCGGCGGCTCCTCGCTCCCGAAGGAAGAGGTCGACCGCATGCGCGAGGAAGCCGAGCGCTACGCGGAGGAGGACCACAAGCGCCGCGAGGCCGCCGAGGCCCGCAACCAGGGCGAGCAGCTCGTCTACCAGACCGAGAAGTTCCTCAAGGACAACGAGGACAAGGTCCCGGGCGAGGTCAAGACCGAGGTCGAGGCCGCGGTCGGCGAGCTGAAGGAGAAGCTCAAGGGCGAGGACACGGCCGAGATCCGCACCGCCACGGAGAAGGTCGCGGCCGTCTCGCAGAAGCTCGGCCAGGCCATGTACGCCGACGCCCAGGGCGCCCAGGCGGCCGGCGGTGCCTCCGCCGGTGCCGGTGACGCCAAGGCCGACGACGACGTGGTCGACGCCGAGATCGTCGACGACGAGCGGAAGGACGGTGCCGCGTGACGGAGGAGAACCCGGGCTTCGAGGAGAAGCCCGACGTCCCCTCCGGCGCCGACTCCGACGACGCCGAGCAGTCGCAGGCCGCCTCCTCCTCCCCGGAGGAGCAGGCGGCCCCGGCCGGGGACACGAGCCAGAACGCCGGTCTGGTGGCCCAGCTGGACCAGGTGCGCACCGCGCTCAACGAGCGCACGGCGGACCTCCAGCGGCTCCAGGCCGAGTACCAGAACTACCGTCGCCGGGTCGAGCGCGACCGGGTCGCGGTCAAGGAGATCGCCGTGGCGAACCTCCTGACCGAGCTCCTGCCCGTGCTCGACGACATCGGCCGCGCGCGGGAACACGGCGAGCTCGTCGGCGGATTCAAGTCCGTCGCGGAGTCGCTGGAGACCACCGTGGCCAAGATGGGCCTGCAGCAGTTCGGCAAGGAGGGCGAGCCCTTCGACCCGACGGTCCACGAGGCCCTGATGCACTCCTACGCGCCGGACGTCACCGAGACGACGTGCGTGGCGATTCTGCAGCCCGGGTACCGGATCGGCGAGCGGACCATCCGCCCCGCGCGGGTGGCCGTGGCCGAACCCCAGCCGGGGGCGCAGACGGTGAAGCCGGCGGAGGAGTCCAAGGACGCCGGGGACGCCGAGAAACCGGAGCAGCCGGCGGACGACAAGGAGAACGGTGGCCCGGAGGAGGGCTGACGTCGAAACGAACGCAGGGAAGGAGGGGCGTCGGGGATGAGCACCAAGGACTTCATCGAGAAGGACTACTACAAGGTCCTCGGCGTCCCCAAGGACGCCACCGAGGCCGAGATCAAGAAGGCGTACCGCAAGCTCGCCCGCGAGTACCACCCGGACGCCAACAAGGGCAACGCCAAGGCCGAGGAACGCTTCAAGGAGATCTCCGAGGCGAACGACGTCCTCGGCGACCCCAAGAAGCGCAAGGAGTACGACGAGGCGCGCGCCCTCTTCGGCAACGGCGGCTTCCGTCCGGGGCCCGGCGCGGGCGGCGCCTCCTTCAACTTCGACCTGGGCGACCTCTTCGGCGGCGCCCAGGGCGGAGCCGGCGGCTTCGGCGGCGGGCTCGGTGACGTCTTCGGGGGTCTGTTCAACCGCGGCGGCGCGGGCACCCGTACCCAGCCGCGGCGCGGCCAGGACATCGAGTCCGAGGTCACCCTCAGCTTCACGGAGGCGATCGAGGGCGCGACGGTCCCGCTGCGGATGTCCAGCCAGCAGCCGTGCAAGGCCTGCTCGGGCACCGGCGACCAGAACGGCACGCCGCGCGTGTGCCCGACCTGCGTCGGCACCGGCCAGGTCGCCCGGGGCTCCGGCGGAGGATTCTCCCTCACCGACCCCTGCCCGGACTGCAAGGGCCGCGGCCTGATCGCGGAGCACCCCTGCGACGTCTGCAAGGGCAGCGGCCGGGCCAAGTCCTCCCGGACGATGCAGGTCCGCATCCCGGCCGGCGTCTCCGACGGGCAGCGCATCCGGCTGCGCGGCAAGGGCGCCCCCGGCGAGCGGGGCGGCCCGGCGGGCGACCTGTACGTCGTCGTGCACGTCGACGCGCACCCGGTGTTCGGCCGCAAGGGCGACAACCTCACCGTCACCGTGCCGGTCACGTATCCGGAGGCGGCCCTCGGCGGGGAGATCCGGGTCCCGACGCTGGGCGGCCCGCCCGTCACGCTGAAGCTGCCCCCGGGCACGCCGAACGGCCGTACGATGCGGGCCCGGGGCAAGGGCGCGGTCCGCAAGGACGGCACCCGCGGCGATCTGCTGGTCACCGTGGAGGTGAGTGTCCCGAAGGACCTGTCGGGGAAGGCTCGTGAAGCGCTCGAGGCGTATCGCGAGGCAACCGCGGGCGAGGACCCGCGGGCGGAGCTGTTCCAGGCCGCGAAGGGAGCTTGAACGAGATGGATGGCCGTCGACGCAACCCGTATGAACTGACCGAGGACACCCCGGTCTACGTCATCTCGGTGGCGGCCCAGCTCTCCGGCCTGCACCCGCAGACGCTGCGCCAGTACGACCGCCTCGGCCTGGTCTCCCCGGACCGCACGGCCGGCCGCGGCCGGCGCTACTCGGCCCGCGACATCGAACTGCTCCGCCAGGTGCAGCAGTTGTCGCAGGACGAGGGCATCAACCTGGCCGGCATCAAGCGCATCATCGAACTGGAGAACCAGGTCGCCGCCCTCCAGGCCCGCGTCGCGGAGCTGGAGGACGCGCTCGACGGCGCGGCGGCGGCGATGCGCCAGCGCGAGGCGGCGGTGCACGCCTCCTACCGCCGCGACCTGGTGCCGTACCAGGAGGTGCAGCAGACCAGCGCGCTGGTGGTGTGGCGGCCGAAGCGGCAGCAGCAGTCGGACTGACCCGTACGCGCGGGAAGGGGCCCGGAGGCGGTGGACCTCCGGGCCCCTTCGCGTCGTCCGGGTCACCCCGCCGGCGCGGTGACCGCCCAGTCGCCCGCCGGCGGGGACTCGGTGCCGTCCGCGGCCACCGCGGTCACCCAGTAGTACGAGGTGGTGCCGGGCCGCGCGCCGGTGTCGACGTACTCCGCCGTGCCGCTGCCGGGAGCGGCGATCCTCTCGTAGGCCCCGGTGGCCGGGTTCCAGCGGTGGACGCGGTAACCGCCCGCCGCCCGGGGATCGTCCTCGCCGAGGCCGTACCAGGTCAGCCGGTTGCCCTCGGCGCCCTCGGCCCCGGTCGCCTCCAGGGTGAGCGGGGAACCCTCGGGCGTCGCCACGCCCGGCGTGGTGTCCAGCTCGGTCGCGGTCACCACCAGCGCGTCGCCGGTCCACTGGAAGGCGGAGTTCCCGGCGTCGTCGACGGCGTCCACGACGAAGCAGACCTCCTCGCCGTCGGGCAGGGTGGTGTAGGCGTACGAGGTGGTGCCGGCCGGGACGTGATAGCCCGCGTACAGGGAGCACATCCGCTCCCCCTCGTCGCCGAGGAGCTCGCCCCGGCGGACCACGTAGCGCGCCAGGTCGGGCGTCGGGTTGGCGTCCCAGCGCAGCTGGAAGCCGTACTCGGTCGGGGTGACGGCGAGCCCGGTGACGGCGGACGGCGGGGTGAGGTCGCGCCGCTCGCCGCCGGCCGCGGCGGACCGCGCGGACTCGTTGCCGGCCGCGTCGAGGGCGGTCACCCGGTAGTGGTAGGCGGTGCCCTCGGCGGCCGAGGCGTCGAGGTACGAGGTCCGGCCCGTCGCGGTTCCGATCCTGGTGTACGTGCCCGACGCGCTCGTCGCCCGGTACACGCGGTACGACGCCGCGTCGGGGACCGCCCGCCAGGCGATGCGCAGGCCGCCCTCCTCGGAGGCGGTGCCCAGCCCGGTGGGCGCCGCGGGCGCGGTCCGGTCGGCGGTGGTGACGAGCAGGTCGGCCGTCCCCGCCGACTCGTTGCCGGCCTTGTCGTGGGCGCGGACCTCGTAGTAGTAGGCCTGGCCGGTCGCCGGCAGGGTGGCGTCGGTGGCGGACGTGGCGGTGGTGGCCGTCAGCGGCGTGCTGCCGTACGCCGCGCCCTTCGGGCGCCGGTAGACGCGGTAGCCGGCGAGGTCCATTTCCTTGTTCCTGGCCCAGGTGACCTTGGTCTTGCCGGTGGTGGGGTCGTAGGTGGCGGTGGCGTTCGTGGGGGCGAGGGGTTTGACCTTGTCGGTGGTGGCGGTGGTGCGGGGGGTGTAGGTGAATTTGACGTTGGCGGTGCCGGTCCAGTTGACGAAGTCGATGCGCAGGGTGTGCTTGCCGGCGGGGATGGTGAGGTGGACCGTCTTCTTCGTGGTGGAGGAGACGTTCTTCCACAGGTCGATCCTGCGGGTGCCGTCGAGGTGGACGCGGATGCCGTCCTGGGCGGAGGCGGTGAAGGTGAAGGGGCCGCCGGAGCCGAAGTCGCGGGTGAGGGACCAGCGGACGCCGAAGTTGTTGGAGGGCAGGCCGGAGGCGGGGGCGCCGGTGCCCCAGTTCTGGTCGATGGCGCTGTCGCAGTCGGTCTTCTTCGGGGTGCCGGAGAAGGTGGTGTTCGCGAAGAACTGCCGCTTGTAGACGGGGGAGGCGCAGCTGACGGCGGCGGACGCGGGCGCGGCGACGGCGGTGAGCAGGCCGCCCGCGGTGGCGAGCACGACGGCGGACGCGGCCGCGGTCGTCGTGCGTCTGGCTGGGATCATGCGGTCCTCTTACTGGGATCGGGAGGGCCGGACACCGCCCTCGTGATCACGACTCGTGAGGAAAGGCGTTGGTTGTACGGCCTTCCGCGCGCCGTTCGCCCCCCATGGAGTGGACACTCCGTGAAGGGTGTTGGGAGAAGATTCCGCTCCGTCTTCACGGCGAACGCGGAGCGTGGTGTTGTCATCTCGTTAAGTGGTTCCGCTTGACGCTGGGGGCCGCCGCCGCGTTGGCTTTTCAGTCACATGGGCCGCAATGCTGTGCCCACGTCCGGAACGCACCTGAAGTGAGCCCTCGAATGCGTCGTATCGCCATATCCGTGGCCGTCACCACGATGTCCGTCACGCTCGCCGGCTGCGGCATGCTGAACGCGTCGGGGAGCAGCGGCGACGCCAGTCCCACCAAGGGCAACGACCTCACCGTGGGGCTGCTGCTGCCGGAGCGGGACAACACCCGGTACGAACAGTTCGACTACCCCATCTTCAAGAAGAAGGTCGAGTCCCTCACCGGCGGCCGGGGCCACGTCGTGTACGCCAACGCCGAGGCGAGCGCCGGCAAGCAGACCGAGCAGCTCCGGCAGCTGATCGAGGACAAGGTCGACGTGATCGTGCTGGACGCGGTCGACGCGCACGCCATCGCCGACGGGGTGAAGAAGGCCAAGGAGGCCGGCATCCCGGTCATCGCCTACGACCGGCTGGCCGAGGGCCCGATCGACGCGTACATCTCCTTCGACAACGAACTGGTCGGCGAGGTGCAGGGCCGCTCCCTGCTCGAGGCCCTCGGGGGCGGCGCCTCCGACAGGATCGTCATGATGAACGGCTCGCCCACCGACCCGAACGCCAAGCAGTTCAAGGCGGGCGCGCTGTCGGTGCTGACCGGCAAGGTGACGATCGCGCAGTCCTTCGACACCAAGGACTGGAAGCCGGAGAACGCCGAGGCCAACATGGCCGAGGCCATCAACACGCTCGGCAAGGACAACATCGCCGGCGTCTACTCCGCCAACGACGGCATGGCGGGCGGCATCGTCAAGGCCCTCAAGGCCGCGGGCGTCACCGACCTGCCGCCGATCACCGGCCAGGACGCGGAACTGGCGGCGGTGCAGCGGATCGTCGCCGGCGAGCAGTACATGAGCGTGTACAAGTCCTACCCGCAGGAGGCCGAGAGCGCCGCGGAGATGGCCGTGGCGAAGGTGCAGGGCCGGGACATCCAGTTCGAGGCGCTGGCCCGGGACAAGGTCGACAGCCCCACCCACAAGGGCATCCCCGCGCAGCTCGTGCCCGTCGTGGCCCTGACGCGGGGGAACATCGAGGACACCGTCGTCGCGGACGGCATCCACAAGGTGTCCGACATCTGCACCGCCAAGTACCAGACCGCCTGCGCGGCGATCGGCCTGAAGTAGCACCGGCGGCGGGGACCGTCCGGTTACGTGCCCCGGCCGGGGCACGGTGCCCTCCTCCGGCTGGGGCACGGTGCCCGTCCCGGCCGGGGTTCCGCACTCTTTCCGGTGATACGCGGCCACGCCCCGGTGAGCGCCCTGGCGGCCGCCGGACGTCCGCGCACCGTCCGTCCCCCGGCCCCGGGCCGAGCCGCCGCCTTTCGTCGCGGGTGCGTTCCGCCCGTGGGCAGCCGCCGCCTGTAAGACCTGTGATCCGTGAGGCCTTCGTGGCTCATGGGGTGCGCGTGCGGGCCGCCTGGCCGGCCCGCACGCGCGGGCCGATCCCCAGGTCGGGTCCGCTGCGTGCACCTGGCCCGGTCCTCATGCCCGATCCGGTTCTCATGCCCGCCCGGTCCACGCGCCCGGCCCCGGCCGCGCGGGCGGCGGCTTTTCGGAACCATGTCTTCCGCCGTGTTCGCCGGGTATCCGGAGACCCTGGTCGTTCCGCTGCGACGTGCCGGGCGGAGGCGCGGAGATACCGGTGCGTACCGGTCCATTTCGTAGATCACGGCGGAGGGAGCCGTGTTGCGGACCCGGTCCGCTCCGCGCATAGTTGCGCTGCGGAACGAGGCTGGAACCGGGGGTGGAACGGGCGATGGCCGGGCACGGGACGGACGAGCATCCCCATGGTGCTGACCGACTGTGCGAGGCCGGGGATCGCGTGTATTCCC
This sequence comes from Streptomyces glaucus, assembly GCF_039533365.1. NCBI lineage: Bacteria > Bacillati > Actinomycetota > Actinomycetes > Kitasatosporales > Streptomycetaceae > Streptomyces > Streptomyces glaucus. Next base: position 10,781 of record NZ_BAAATK010000027.1, on the reverse strand, counting down.
GGGCCGTACGGCGTGGCCGCGTGCCGCGCGGGGACGCGGAGACGGCGCCCTGCCTGCTGGACCTGGCCCTGCTGCACCCGGACCCGGACGACATGGACTGGCTGGTGCCCACCCCTCCGCAGGAGGTCATGACCCGGCTGCTGCGCGGGATGTACGACGAGGTCAGCGCGAGCCAGCGGCGGGTGGGCTCGGCGGTGGCGGCCTTCGAGCGGTACGCCGGACTCGGCCGCCAGGTGCAGCCGGTCCCGTCGGCGGCGGAGGGCTCGGCGATCCGGGTGCTGGACGGGCTCGCCCGGATCCAGGCCGCGATGGACGAGGCGACGGAGGCCTGCACGACCGAGGTGCTGACCGTCCAGCCCGGCGGCATCCGGCGCGAGCACGAGCTGGCGGAGGGCCTGCACCGGGCGCTGACGCTGCGCGGCCGCGGGGTGCGTATGCGGGACCTGTACAACCACGTCGCCCGGCACGGGCAGGGGCTGCTCAACTACCTGGAGCTGATGGGCGACGCGGTGGAGGCGCGCACCCTCGACGAGGTGATCGACCGGCTGATCCTGTTCGACCGCAAGGTGGCGTTCATCCCCGCCAACGCCGACCGCACGATGGCGCTGGAGCTGCGGCACCCGGCGCTGGTCGAGTACCTGGTCACGGTCTTCGAGCGGCTGTGGCGGCTGGCCATCCCGCTGACCGCGCCGCTGCCGGACACCGGCATCGAGGGCATCTCCCACCGGGAGCAGTCCATCGCGGCGCTGCTGGCGGAGGGCCACCAGGACGCGGTGATCGCGGAGCGGCTGGGGATCAGCGTCCGCACCTGCCGCGCCCACATCGCCCGGCTGTCGGAGACCCTGGGCGCGGCCAGCCGTACCCAGCTCGGCGTCCGCATCGCCCAGGTGGGCCTGGACGGCCCGCCGCGCACGGCCGTCTCGCCGGGCGCGCGCGAGCCGGGGGCGCGGACGGTCCGGTGAGCCGGCCCGGCGCGGCCGTGCCCGGAACTCAGCCTTCCTGTTCCAGGATCCCCGACTGCGCGATGAGGTAGCCGAGCTGGGCGCGGCTGCCGCTGCCGAGGGCCGTCGCCAGTTTGGCGATGTGGGCCCGGCAGGTGCGGACGTTCATGCCGAGCCGCCGGGCTATGGCCTCGTCCACATGGCCCTCGACCAGGAGCTTGGCGATGGAGTGCTGGATCTCCGTGATGCCGTCGAGGGCCGCCTCGTAGGGCTTGCCGGTGCTCAGCGGGACCGCGCGGTCCCACAGGTACTCGAAGAGCTTGATCAGGTAGCGGATCAGGCCGGGGTGCCGCAGTTCGAGGGCGACCTGCTGGTCGTCGCGGGCGGGGATGAAGGCGACGGCCTCGTCACAGATGATCAGGCGTTCCACCAGCTCGTCGATGGTCCGGTACTCCGCCTTGCCCTCGGAGAGCCGGGCCGCGTAGGCGAGCTGTTCAGGGTTGTAGCGGGCCGTGTGTTGATACAGCGTGCGGATGCGCACACCACGTTCGATCAACGGCTTGTCGCGCTCCAGGCCGCGCAGCAGGCTGCGTTCGGACATGCGGTCGCTGGGCTGGACCGTGAGCATCTCCGTCCGGCACTGGGCCGTGGCCATGTTCAGGGCGGCGTTGATCCGCTCCCCGCCCTCCAGCACGGTGATGGAGTCGCTGGTGGAGGTGACCTGGGTGCCCAGCGCCAGAAACGGCTGAAAGGTCTCTGCAAGCTCGACCGCCAGCCGCCTGCGCTGGGTGATCTCGTACTCCAGGGGGCCGAGCTGCCGGGACAGGGCGACCGCCGGGAGGACCGGGCGCAGCCAGTTCGGGTCGTCCGGATCGGGATGGAGCAGGGCGAACTCCATCAGACAGGGGGCGGTTTCCGCGTCCTTTCGGGCGATGCGTCCGGCGCGCAGGGCGGCGGCATACAGACGCTCCCCCTCCGCACACCACTCGGTCATCGCATGGGGATGCACTGCTTTAGTCCGATTTGATGCCAAATCTCCACCCCCCAGGCTCCTGAACATGCAGGAACATGATGCATCGATTGTGTGGCCATGACGTGCCCGAATGAGCCATCGTCGTACCCGACGGGGGAAAAGGGGACCTTCAAGTGAGGACGAAGCCGACCATGCGTAACAGAATGCTTCGCTCGGTGCTTGTCGCCGCCTTCTCCACCGTTGTGGCCCTCGGCGCGCTGAGTGGCTTCTCCGAGGCGAAGGACGATGTCCGAGCGAACAGCAGCTGGCCGTCAGTGGGCGTGAACACCGTCTACGGCGCGGACAACAGCAGCTGGCCGAGTTCCGGGGCAGCGGGATCCGGGAGCTGACGTGACCACTCCACCCGACGACCGGTCCTTCCGACGCGAGATGGCCACCGCCTACCGGTCCGGCTGGCACTTCATCGACCTGGTCACCGCCATCCCCCACAGCGGCGATTCGCTGATGGTGACCGTGTTCGGCGAGCCGGTCGTCGTCACGCGGGACGAGGACGGAGACGTACGGGCGTACCGGTGCCTGCGGCGGCCCCGGGGGGCGCCGCAGCCCGTGCGGTGTGCCGTCCGGTACGGAATGATCTTTGTGAACCTCGACCAGCGGGACCACCGGCAGGTGGAGTCCGGCTCCCCTGCCCATCGGACTGTTTCGGCCACCCCCCGCAGTGCCTGACGCGATTCCCCCGTCGCAAAAGATCGCTCAGGTGCTTCCCCCCGCAGCGGCGTCACCGTGACCTGAACACGGTGACGCCGCTGCAGTTTGAGGGGACTTTTCTGGACATCGGCTCGCTCTCGACTGGCCGAAAATAGTCGATCACCGGTGCGGATCTCCCCGGTCGAGCCGGCCTTCCCCCATCGCTCCGCGCATCACCCGCCGTGGACGCCTGTCCCGTTGTGGACGTGCGCCCGCCCGCCGTGGACGCTTGCCCCGCTGCGGACGTGGCCCACCCGTCGTGGACGCGTGCCCCGCCGTGGACGCGTGCCGCCCGCAGTGAACGCGTATCCGCCCGCCCGCCCGCGTGCGCGCGTGCCGCTCCCGCCGGAAGCCGAGAGGCGACGCGCCCGGCTCGCCGACGACCGGACCGCCGGATCGGAGGGGTGTGCGGAGCCGGGTCCCCGGAACTCGGCCCCGTGGAGCCTCCCGCACCGGGCCTTGAGTGGAATAGACTCAACTTTGTGTACGTTGATTAAGTCAGCATTGGGAGACGGCACAAGAACGGCTGCAGACAGCTGACGCCAGGAGGAGAACGCGAACGTGGACGCCGAGCTGACCAACCGGAGCCGGGACGCGATCAACGCGGCCGGCAACCGGGCCGTGACCGAGGGGCACCCGGACCTGACCCCCGCGCACCTGCTCCTCGCTCTGCTCCAGGGGCAGGACAACGAGAACATCATCGACCTGCTGGCCGGCGTCGACGCCGACCAGGCGGCCGTGCGCACCGGCGCGGAGAAGATCCTCGCCGGGCTGCCCAGCGTGACCGGGTCCACCGTCGCGCCGCCGCAGCCCAACCGCGAGCTGCTCGCCGTGATCGCGGACGCGCAGGCGCGCGCCCGCGACCTCGGGGACGAGTACCTGTCCACCGAGCACCTCCTCATCGGCATCGCCGCCAAGGGCGGTCAGGCCGGTGAGGTGCTGCAGCGGCAGGGGGCCGACGCCAGGAAGCTCCAGGAGGCCTTCCGGAAGGCGCGGGGCGGACGCCGGGTGACCACCGCCGACCCCGAGGGCCAGTACAAGGCCCTGGAAAAGTTCGGCACCGACCTCACCGCCGCCGCCCGCGAGGGCAGGCTCGACCCGGTCATCGGCCGGGACCAGGAGATCCGCCGGGTCGTGCAGGTGCTGTCCCGCCGGACGAAGAACAACCCCGTCCTCATCGGCGAGCCCGGCGTCGGCAAGACCGCCGTCGTCGAGGGGCTCGCCCAGCGGATCGTGAAGGGGGACGTGCCGGAGTCGCTGAAGGACAAGCGGCTGGTGGCGCTGGACCTGGGCGCGATGGTGGCCGGCGCGAAGTACCGGGGCGAGTTCGAGGAGCGGCTGAAGACCGTCCTGGCCGAGATCAAGGCCTCCGACGGCCAGATCATCACCTTCATCGACGAGCTGCACACGGTCGTCGGCGCGGGCGCCGGCGGCGACTCGGCGATGGACGCGGGCAACATGCTCAAGCCGATGCTCGCCCGTGGTGAGCTGCGCATGGTCGGCGCCACCACCCTGGACGAGTACCGGGAGCGGATCGAGAAGGACCCGGCGCTGGAGCGGCGCTTCCAGCAGGTGCTGGTGGCCGAGCCGACCGTCGAGGACACGATCGCGATCCTGCGCGGCCTCAAGGGCCGGTACGAGGCCCACCACAAGGTGCAGATCGCGGACAGCGCGCTGGTGGCGGCGGCGACCCTGTCCGACCGCTACATCACCTCCCGCTTCCTGCCCGACAAGGCCATCGACCTGGTCGACGAGTCGGCCTCCCGGCTGCGCATGGAGATCGACTCGTCCCCCGTCGAGATCGACGAACTCCAGCGCGCCGTCGACCGGTTGAGGATGGAGGAGCTGGCCCTCGGCAAGGAGACCGACGCGGCCTCGCGCGAGCGGCTGGAGAAGCTGCGCCGCGACCTCGCCGACAAGGAGGAGGAGCTGCGCGGTCTCAACGCGCGCTGGGACAAGGAGAAGCAGTCCCTGAACCGGGTCGGTGAGCTGAAGGAGAAGCTCGACGACCTGCGCGGCCAGGCCGAACGCGCCCAGCGCGACGGCGACTTCGACACCGCCTCGAAGCTGCTGTACGGCGAGATCCCGGCCCTGGAGAAGGAGCTGGAGGCCGCCTCCGAGGCCGAGGAGGAGGTCACCGGGAACACGATGGTGAAGGAGGAGGTCGGCCCCGACGACATCGCGGACGTCGTCGCCTCCTGGACCGGCATCCCGGCCGGCCGCCTGCTGGAGGGCGAGACGCAGAAGCTGCTGCGCATGGAGGAGGAGATCGGCAAGCGCCTGATCGGCCAGAGCGAGGCCGTGCGGGCGGTCTCGGACGCGGTGCGCCGTTCCCGGGCCGGGATCTCCGACCCCGACCGGCCCACCGGCTCGTTCCTCTTCCTGGGCCCGACGGGCGTGGGCAAGACGGAGCTGGCCAAGGCGCTGGCCGACTTCCTCTTCGACGACGAGCGGGCGATGGTCCGCATCGACATGTCGGAGTACGGCGAGAAGCACAGCGTGGCCCGCCTGGTCGGCGCCCCGCCCGGCTACGTCGGCTACGAGGAGGGCGGCCAGCTCACCGAGGCGGTGCGCAGGCGGCCGTACAGCGTGGTCCTGCTGGACGAGGTGGAGAAGGCCCACCCGGAGGTCTTCGACGTCCTGCTCCAGGTCCTGGACGACGGCCGGCTGACCGACGGCCAGGGCCGCACGGTCGACTTCCGCAACACGATCCTGGTGCTGACGTCCAACCTGGGCAGCCAGTTCCTGGTCGACCCGCTCACCAGCGAGGCGGAGAAGAGGGAGCAGGTGCTGGAGGTGGTCCGGGCCTCCTTCAAGCCGGAGTTCCTCAACCGCCTGGACGACCTGGTGGTCTTCTCGGCGCTGACCAAGCCCGAGCTGGAGCGCATCGCGAAGCTCCAGGTCGACCGCCTGGCCAGGCGGCTCGCCGAGCGGCGCCTGACGCTGGACGTCACGCCCGAGGCCCTGGCCTGGCTCGCGGAGGAGGGCCTCGACCCGGCCTACGGCGCCCGCCCGCTGCGCCGCCTCGTCCAGTCCGCCATCGGCGACCGCCTCGCCAGGGAGATCCTCTCCGGCGAGATCAAGGACGGCGACACGGTCCGGGTGGACCGCTTCGGCGACGGACTCCTGGTGGGTCCGGCGACCGGCAAGACCCTGTGAGCGACGCGGACCGCCCGCGGGCCCGCCGCCCCGGTGGGGGCGGGCCCGCGGGCGGTCCGCGGCAGGCGCGCGGCCGGGGACGGGGATACGCGTGCATCCACCCGGCGGAGCGGGGCACCCCGTGAAGCGAAGGGAAGACCGCCGAAGGGGCGGCTGCGAGTGACCGGATCGTGTCAGCCCGGAGCTGACAGGACCGTCGGGGCTTGCCACCCCCCTCCCCGGATGAGGGAGGATGGCGGGATCCGTACGAAGGGAAAATCACGGTGAGCATCGACCCGTCCTCGATTCCGAACTTCGGGGGCCAGCCCGAGCCGCAGCCCCAAGGACCGGCGGGCCCCGTCGTCCCGGATCAGGACCTCGTGAAGCAGCTCCTCGACCAGATGGAGCTCAAGTACGTCGTCGACGACGAGGGCGACCTCGCGGCGCCGTGGGAGCAGTTCCGTACGTATTTCATGTTCCGCGGCGAGGGGGACCAGCAGGTCTTCTCGGTGCGGACGTTCTACGACCGGCCCCACAAGATCGACGAGAAGCCGCAGCTGCTGGAGTCCGTCGACGACTGGAACCGCCGCACCCTGTGGCCCAAGGTCTACACCCACACCCATGACGACGGCACCGTCCGCCTGATCGGCGAGGCGCAGATGCTGATCGGCATGGGCGTCGGCCTGGAGCACTTCGTCTCCTCGACGGTCAGCTGGGTGCGGGCCGCCATCGAGTTCGACAAGTGGCTCGTCGAGCAGCTCGGCCTGGAGCAGGAGATCAACGACGCGGAGAACCCGCAGGACGGCGAGGAGTAGTCCCCGCCCCGGTCCGCAGCGGTGCGCCGGCGGGTACGCGGGTACGCGCCGGACGTGAGGGAGAGCCCGGCCGGGGCACCGGCCACCGCGGCCGCGTGCCGGACCGGGCTCTCGCCGTACCCGCCGGCGCTACAGCGTCTTCAGCCGCCGCACCGCCTCCTCCAGCACGGACGTCCGCTTGCAGAACGCGAACCGCACGAACGGGGCGCCCTCCTCGCGGTGGTCGTAGAAGACCGCGTTGGGGATCGCGACGACCCCCGCGCGCTCGGGCAGGGAGCGGCAGAAGGCGACGCCGTCGCTCTCGCCGAGGGGCCGGATGTCGGTGGTGACGAAGTACGTGCCCGCCGGGCGGAAGACCGTGAAGCCCGCCTCCGCCAGGCCCGCCGCCAGCAGGTCCCGCTTGGCCCGCAGGTCCTCGCGGAAAGCGGTGAAGTAGGACTCGGGCAGCGCCAGCGCCTCGGCGACCGCGTACTGGAACGGGCCCGACGACACGTACGTCAGGAACTGCTTCGCCGAGCGGACGGCCGCGACCAGCCCGGGGGAGGCCGTGACCCAGCCGACCTTCCACCCCGTGAACGAGAACGTCTTCCCGCTGCTCGAAATGGTGACCGTCCGCTCCCGCATCCCGGGAAAGGCCGCCAGCGGCAGGTGTTCGGCCCCGTCGAAGACCAGGTGCTCGTACACCTCGTCCGTCACCACCAGCAGGTCCCGCTCCACCGCCAGCCGGGCGATCGCCGTCAGCTCCTCGCGGGTGAGGACGGTGCCCGTCGGGTTGTGCGGGGTGTTGATCAGCAGCAGCCGGGTGCGGTCGGTGACCGCGTCGCGCAGCTCGTCGAGGTCGAGACGGAAGCTCCCGCCGTCCGGCCGCAGGGTGACCGGCACCCGCTTGCCGCCCGCCATCGCGATGCAGGCGGCGTAGGAGTCGTAGTACGGCTCGAGGGCGATCACCTCGTCGCCCGGCTCCAGCAGGGCCAGCAGCGAGGCGGCGATGGCCTCGGTGGCGCCGGCGGTGACCAGGACCTCCGTGTCGGGGTCGTACGACAGCCCGTAGCGCCGCAGCTGGTGCGCGGCGACGGCCGAGCGCAGCTCCGGCACGCCCGGACCCGGCGGGTACTGGTTGCCCCGCCCGTCGCGCAGCGCCCGCACGGCCGCCTCCCGGACCTCCTCGGGACCGTCGGTGTCCGGGAAGCCCTGGCCCAGGTTGATCGACCCGGTCCGCACGGCCAGCGCGGACATCTCGGCGAAGATCGTCGTCCCGAACTCGGCGAGGCGGCGGTTGAGGAAGGGGCGCGGGGTGGAGGTCATGCCGGTCATCCTGCGCCGAAGCTCTGGAGTTCCTCAACTCTGCTTCACCGATGAGTACCCGCGCCGATGCCCGAAGCCCCGTCTCTGAACAGGGGAAGGGCTGTTATCGACTGTCGTCATCTGTCGTCGTTGGCCGCCCTCGGACGGCCCAGGGACGGCCCAGAAAGAGCAGAGCTGATGCCAGGCTGCTGGCGACTTTGTCCGCGAAGGTTGAGGGCCGAGCCATGAGGGCAGGATCTGGACCGTCGTTGATTCTTCCAAGCGTGCACACACGAAGCCACAGGGCCGGTACGCTGTGTGAACCTCGCGCGTGGACATAAGGAGTAGCGACGCGTGCCCAATCCCTTCCCCTCGCTCAAGGCGCAGGCCATGCTGCGCGTCCTGAGCGGGCTCGGTTACATGATCACAAGACAGAAGGGGTCGCATCGTCGACTAGAAGCGGACGGAATGCCGCCGCTCACGTTCGCGTTCCACGACGGGGCCAGCTTGTCTCCCGGTGAGGTGCGCGACATCCTGGTCAAGCAGGTGGGACTGCTGGAGGACGAGGCACTGAAGGTGGTGGGCGCGAAGTGACAGCTGAACTCATCCACCTGATCGTGCGCAAGACAGATTCAGGCCTCTACGTAACCTCCCCACAAGCTCCTGGCTTCATGTTCGGCAGGGAAACACTAAAAGCTGTTCGGGCGGATCTGCAGGACGCTCTTTCATTCCATTTTGATGAACCTGGTCCATTTCGCGTCCTGGAGCACCATGAGCGGCATTATGAAATCGCCGACGGCGAATTGGTGACTCGCATCGCAAATGACAAATTCCTAGATGAGCGACAGTTCGTTTACGAGCGCCTTGGCGAGGTGCTAAGAGACGAATCACAGGCAATTTCGTTGGCGCACGGAGTTGCGAACAGCGTCGGCGAGTCTGTCTACGTGTGTGCTCTTCCGCAAGACACTGTCGGCTGGCTAGTGGATCAGCTCGACGAGCGAGGCGACGCATTTTCAGCCGCAATTCTAGTGGCTGATCAGATGCTTCTTACGTTGCCCTTCGCGTACGGCGAGAATCGCGAAAGAATTGAAGGTTCTTTCACTTTGGCCAGCAGTCGGTACGACCGGAAAACGCCCCTCAGTGAGATCATTCAGGCAACTAATGTGGTGACTCCTATTCCTCGACTTCCGGTGAGTCGAGGGGGAGCGAGAAACGCTCGCTAGGGTAGTAGCCATTCGCATAAATGGATGCCCTTTCGATGCTGGGACCTCCGTAAAACGAATTGCGGAGGTCCCATTGCGCTTTTCCGTAAAAGCAGGACCCATTGCCTCAGACGCTTCACAGGATGTGCCGTCCTTGCCGGCCGCCCGTGCCATCACTCGTCCGTTACCAAGCAACCTGGCTTGGCGTGCCTCTCACCTGCCGCGGTGCTCCACAGGCGTCCGTGGTTGTCCGCCGCTGTGTGTCGGCCTTATCGCGCAGTTACTGAGCTTGTCGGCGTGACGTCGTTAGGGTGAGTCCGGTTGCGGCGAGGCATCCGTCGATGGTTTCGCTGCGGTACTGGAGTTCGCGGAGGGTGCGGCGCAGGACGTGCATCAGGTGGTCGGGGTCGGTGAAGACGGTGTTGTTCTGACCCGCGCGTCGGACCAGTGACCAGATGTCTTCGACCGGGTTCAGGTCGGGTGCGTAATGCGGTAGCTGGTAGGCGGTGATCCAGTCGTGGGTGTCGATGAAGGCCCGCAGCCGGGCGTCCAGGTGCACGTTGAGGTTGTCCCAGACGAGGACGAAGGGGGCGCCGAGTTGCTGGTGGGCGGTGGTCAGCGGGTCGCGGTAGTCGGTCCAGGTGGAGCTGCGCCGGCCGCCGCGCTTGTGGTCGATGTGCCGCTTGGGCCGGAAAGCCAGGCGTGAGCGTTCGCCCTGCTTGTAGCAGGCCGGGGCGGTGATCGAGAACCGGCGCTGGGAGCGTCCCCGTACTCGGATCACGGGCGTGTGTCCGCGCCTTGCCCAGGTTCGGGAAGTGGGCGGCGTCATCGAGAAGCCGGCTTCGTCTTCGAAGACGATCCAGCCGCCGAGCGCCGCCGCGGTCCTTTTGCCCGGGGCCAGGTCTCCTTCACCCAGCCGGCGACCGTGTCCTCGTCGCGCTCCAGTGCCCGTCGGGCCGGAACCTGGTGGCTCCACCCGTGACGCCGGAGCATCCGCGCGATGGCCGAGAGCGTGAGGGTCCGGTGGAACCGGCGCCCGATCAACGTTTTGATCCTGGCCAGGGTCCAGGCCTGATCCGGCCAGCCGTGGGCGACCGGCCCCTTGGCCAGCTCCTGCTCCAAAACCGCGAACAGGGCCTCGTCCAGCTTGGGACGGGCAGCCGATCCCTTGGAGTGCAGGGTCTGTCGGCCGCCTTCCTGCCAGGAACAGCGCCAGCGTTGCACCGAGCGCACGCTGACCCGCAGCTCCTTCGCCACCGTCGCATTGTCCTGTCCCCCGGCGAACATCTCGGCCGCCTCCATGCGGATGCGTTCGCGAAACGCCCGCCGCTCGGCGGTCAGGCCGCCGCCTTGCGGATACCTCATACTTCCGGCATACCGCGACAACCATCACTTGTCAGCCCCGCGACATCACGCCGACAAGCTCAGTAGACACTCACGTCATGTGGCTGAGCGTCGCTCATGCCGTCGACCTCAGCCCGTGGCTGTCCCTATAGCGCCCGGGGCAGTCATCGCAGAATCTGGAGAGTCAAGCTGATGACGGCAATGATCACGGATACCAGATCTAAGATCACAGGCCACCACTCGTTGGGCTTGCTGCGTTGACCGATAGGCGGTGTTGTCCACTACTGAGGTTTTCGTTAGTTCTGTGGGCGTGGCGGACTCGTTGGTGGGAGCCTGG
>NZ_BAAATK010000026.1:0-95572 GCF_039533365.1 Streptomyces glaucus | reverse complement strand
GCCCGCCCACCGGCCGCCCGCGCCGCCGGTGCGGCCCGGCGCCGGGGGGCGGCGGGCCGCGCACCGGCGCGGGGCCCGGCACACCGGGCGCGTGGACGGCCCGGTGCGCCGGCTGCTCCCGCAGGCGCTGGTCGTGGCGTTCCTCGCGGGCGGCACCACGGCGTTCGTCGCCGAGGACAAGGCGATCGAGCTGAGCGTCGACGGCAGGCCCCGCACGCTGCACACCTTCGCCGACGACGTGACCGAGCTGCTCGCCGAGGAGGGCGTCGAGGTGGGGCCGCACGACGTGGTGGCGCCCGCGCCCGGCGCGGAACTCGGCAGCGGTGACGAGGTCGCCGTGCGCTACGGCCGCCCCGTGCGGCTCACGCTGGACGGCCGGCAGCGCGAGGTGTGGACGACGGCGCACACGGTGGCGGGGGCGCTCAGGCAACTGGGGGTGCGCGCGGAGGGCGCCTATGTCTCCGCGTCGCGCTCCCGGCGGATCGGCCGCGCGGGGATCGTGCTGCACGTGCGCACCGAGCGGGCGGTGACGGTCACGGCCGACGGCCGGACGCGCACCGTCCGCACCAACGCGGCGACCGTGCGCGAGGCCGTCGAGGAGGCCGGCGTCGCCCTGCGCGGCCGGGACGCCACCTCCGTCCCGCAGGACAGCTTCCCGCGCGACGGACAGACGGTCGGCGTGCTGCGGATCACCGACCGCGAGGAGGTCCACGAGGAGCTGATCCCGTTCCGGGTGCGGCGGACCGGCGACCCCTCCCTGCCGCGGGGCACGGAGGTCGTCGAGCAGGCGGGACGGCCGGGCCTGCGCCGGGTCACGTACGCCGTGCGCACCGTCGACGGGGTCCGGCAGCGGCCGCGCCCGGTCAGGTCCGAGGTGGTGCGCGAGCCGCGCCCGCGGGTGGTGCGGGCCGGTACGAAACCGCGGCCGGCCTCGGTGCGGGGCGCCGACCACCTGAACTGGCGGGGCCTCGCGGAATGCGAGTCCGGCGGCCGGTCCGACGCGGTGGACCCCTCGGGCACCTACGGCGGCCTGTACCAGTTCGACATCCGCACCTGGCGCAGCGTCGGCGGACGCGGCCGGCCGCAGGACGCGCCGGCCGCGGAGCAGACGTACCGGGCGAAGAAGCTGTACCTGCGGCAGGGGGCGAGCCCGTGGCCGCACTGCGGGGCGCGATTGCACGGGTGACCCACGGCTACCCTTGGGGCGTGAGCAGCCCCACCCCCGACGCCCTGCTGGGCCCCGCCGACGTCCGCGAGCTGGCGGCCGCCCTCGGCGTACGCCCCACCAAGCAGCGCGGCCAGAACTTCGTGATCGACGCGAACACGGTCCGCCGGATCGTCCGCACCGCCGGCGTCCGCCCCGACGACGTGGTGGTGGAGGTCGGCCCGGGACTCGGCTCGCTCACCCTGGCGCTGCTGGAGGTGGCCGACCGGGTCACCGCCGTGGAGATCGACGACGTCCTGGCGGGCGCGCTGCCCGCCACCATCGTGGCCCGCATGCCCGAGCGCGCCGACCGCTTCGCGCTGGTCCACTCCGACGCGCTGCACGTCACCGAGCTGCCCGGCCCCGCCCCGACCGCGCTGGTCGCCAACCTGCCCTACAACGTGGCCGTGCCCGTCCTGCTGCACATGCTCGACACCTTCCCGAGCATCGAGCGCACCCTGGTCATGGTCCAGTCGGAGGTCGCCGACCGCCTCGCCGCCGCGCCCGGCTCGAAGGTGTACGGCGTGCCGTCCGTGAAGGCCAACTGGTACGCCGAGGTCAAACGGGCCGGCGCCATCGGCCGCAACGTCTTCTGGCCCGCGCCGAACGTCGACAGCGGGCTCGTCTCCCTGGTCCGCCGCGCCGAGCCGATCAGGACCACCGCGTCCAAGGCCGAGGTCTTCGCCGTCGTCGACGCCGCCTTCGCCCAGCGCCGCAAGACGCTGCGGGCCGCGCTCGCCGGATGGGCCGGGTCGGCGGCCGCGGCCGAGGCGGCCCTGGTCGCCGCCGGGGTGTCGCCGCAGGCCCGCGGCGAGTCCCTGACCGTGGCGGAGTTCGCGCGGATCGCCGAGGCCGCGCCGTCGCGGGGGGCCGCCCCCGCATCCCCGAAGGAGTTCCAGGAAAAGTGAGCGTGACGGTCCGCGTCCCCGCCAAGGTCAACGTGCAGCTCGCGGTGGGCGCCGCCCGCCCCGACGGCTTCCACGACCTGGCCAACGTCTTCCTGGCGGTCGGCCTGTACGACGAGGTCACCGCGGCCCCGGCCGACGAGCTGCGCATCACCTGCGCGGGCCCGGACGCCGCCCAGGTCCCCCTGGACCGGACGAACCTGGCGGCCCGCGCCGCGCTCGCCCTGGCGGCCCGCCACGGCCGCGAGCCCGCCGTGCACCTGCACATCGCCAAGGACATCCCGGTCGCCGGCGGCATGGCGGGCGGCAGCGCGGACGGCGCGGGCGCGCTGCTGGCCTGCGACGCGCTGTGGGGCACCGGCGCCTCGCGCGAGGAACTGCTGGAGATCTGCGCCGAGCTCGGCAGCGACGTGCCGTTCAGCCTGGTCGGCGGCGCGGCGCTGGGCACCGGGCGCGGGGAGCGGCTGACGCCCCTGGAAGTGGGCGGCACCTTCCACTGGGTGTTCGCGATGGCGGAGCGGGGGCTGTCCACCCCGGCCGTGTTCCGCGAGTTCGACCGTCTCGGCCAGGGCCGGGAGATCCCCGAGCCCGTCGCCTCGCAGCCGCTGATCGACGCGCTGGCCAAGGGCGACGCCGACGCGCTCGCCGCCGCCGTCTCCAACGACCTCCAGCCGGCCGCGCTCTCCCTCTTCCCCGAACTGGACCGCACCCTGGCGGCCGGCCGCGCCGCCGGCGCCCTCGCCGCCCTGGTCTCCGGCTCGGGCCCGACCACGGCGTTCCTCGTCCGGGACGCGGAGTCCGCGGCGCGGGTGGCGCGGGAACTGCGGGCCTCGGGCACCTGCCGCACGGTGCGCACGGCGACGGCGCCGGCGCCGGGGGCGACGGTGCTCTGAGGGGCGGCCCGCCCGGAGCCCGCTCCGGGCCCGCTCGTAGTGAGATCCGGCAGGGTGAACAGGTCGTCCACGGTCCAGCCGTCCCGCGGCGGCACCGGCCACGGGACGCGGTGCTCCACGGGCTCGGCGGTCATGGTCCCTCCCCTGGACGGGATCCTGCGACCGGCCCTCCCCCGTAGCGACCGCTTCACGATCACATCACCGCAACGAGTGGCCCTCCCCTGAACTCCGCTCCGCCCGCCCGTCACCCGCCACCGCCCCGGGCGGAGGGGCTCCGCCCCGCCCGTCCGTCACCCGCCGCCGCCCCAGGCGGAGGGGCTCCGCCCCGCGCCCTTGCCCGAAGGCCCTACGCTTGAAGGCTGACCGACCCCCGGGAGCAGGAGAGAAATGGCCGTCAACCTGGTCAATGTCGAGAACGTCAGCAAGGTGTACGGCACCCGCGCCCTCCTCGACGGCATCTCCCTCGGCGTCTCGGAGGGCGACCGCATCGGCGTCGTCGGCCGCAACGGCGACGGCAAGACCACCCTCATCCGGATGCTCGCCAAGCTGGAGGAGGCCGACTCCGGGCGGGTCACCCACTCCGGCGGCCTGCGCATGGGCGTCCTCACCCAGCACGACTCCCTCGACCCCGCCGCCACCGTCCGCCACGAGGTCATCGGCGACCTGGCCGACCACGAGTGGGCGGGCAACGCCAAGATCAGGGACGTCCTCACCGGCCTCTTCGGCGGCCTCGACCTGCCCGGGTTCCCGCAGGGCCTGGACACCGTGATCGGGCCCCTGTCCGGCGGCGAGCGGCGGCGGATCGCGCTCGCCAAGCTGCTCATCGAGGAACAGGACCTGATCGTCCTGGACGAGCCCACCAACCACCTCGACGTGGAGGGCATCGCCTGGCTCGCCGGGCACCTGCGCGAGCGGCGCTCCGCGCTGGTCTGCGTCACCCACGACCGCTGGTTCCTCGACCAGGTCTGCACCCGCATGTGGGACGTCCAGCGCGGCACGGTCCACGAGTACGAGGGCGGCTACTCCGACTACGTCTTCGCCCGCGCCGAACGCGAGCGGATCGCCGCCAGCGAGGAGGCCAAGCGGCAGAACCTGATCCGCAAGGAGCTGGCCTGGCTGCGGCGCGGGGCGCCCGCCCGCACCTCCAAGCCGCGCTTCCGCGTCGAGGCCGCCAACGAGCTGATCGCCGACGTCCCCCCGCCCCGGGACAGCGGCGAGCTGATGAAGTTCGCCTCCTCCCGGCTCGGCAAGACCGTCTTCGACCTGGAGGACGTCACCGTCCAGGCCGGGCCCAAGGTGCTGCTCAAGCACCTCACCTGGCAGCTCGGCCCCGGCGACCGGATCGGCCTGGTCGGCGTCAACGGCGCCGGCAAGACCTCCCTGCTGCGGGCGCTCGCCGACGCCGCGTACAGCGAGGGCGAGCGGCAGCCGGCCGGCGGCCGGATCCGCGTCGGCAAGACGGTCCGGCTCGCCTACCTCTCCCAGGAGGTCGCCGAACTCGACCCCTCCTGGCGGGTGCTGGAGGCCGTGCAGCGGGTGCGCGAGCGCGTCGACCTCGGCAAGGGGCGCGAGATGACCGCCGGGCAGCTGTGCGAGACCTTCGGATTCGGCAAGGAGAAGCAGTGGACGCCGGTCGGGGACCTGTCCGGCGGTGAGCGGCGCCGGCTCCAGCTGCTGCGCCTGCTCATGGACGAGCCCAACGTCCTCTTCCTCGACGAGCCCACCAACGACCTCGACATCGAGACCCTGACCCAGCTGGAGGACCTGCTCGACGGCTGGCCCGGCTCGATGATCGTCATCTCCCACGACCGGTTCTTCGTCGAGCGCACCACCGACCGGGTGTTCGCGCTGCTCGGCGACGGCACGCTGCGGATGCTGCCGCGCGGCATCGACGAGTACCTGGAGCGGCGCCGGCGGATGGCGGAGGCCGCGGCCGCCGCCGCGCCGGCCCCCGCCGCGGCCAGGGCCGACCGGCCCGAGAAGAGCGCCGCCGACCAGCGCGCGGCCAAGAAGGAGCTGCAGAAGATCGAGCGGCAGCTCGACCGGATCGCCGAGAAGGAGACCGGGCTGCACGCCCGGATCGCCGAGCACGCCACCGACTTCGCCAAGGTGGCCGAACTCGACGCCGAGCTGCGCGAGCTGGCCGGTCAGCGCGAGGAGCTGGAACTGCGCTGGCTGGAACTCGCCGAGGACGCCTAGGGGCACGGCGGCGTGCGCGAGCGCCCGGCGCGCGGCGCGTGAAAGGGGCGTGAAGGCGCGTAACAGGGGCATCACGGGCCGGTCCTCCCTTGGGAACAGGGGCGGACACGGCCCGGTGCGCTGTCGGCGGCGAGTGATAGAAAGAGCCGTCTGAGAACAGACCGAGAACGACTCTGGGTCCATCACGTACCTCAGGGCGTGGCGAAAAATCAGTGAGTAAGGGGGAACGCGCTGATGACTCAGCCGCCCAACCAGCCGCCGCAGCCGGGTGGCTTCGGAGCGCCGCAGAACCAGCCGCCGTCGGGGAGCGGCTTCGGCGCTCCCCGGCCTCCGCAGACCCCGCCGCCGCCCCAGACCCCGCCGCCCCCGCAGCCCGGATACGGAGCTCCGCAGCAGCCCGGCCCGTACCACCAGCCGGGCCCCTACGCCCAGCCGGGTCCGTACGGCCAGCCGGGTCCGTACGGCCGGCCGGGCCCGTACGGCCCGCAGCCCGGGTACGGCTACCCGCAGCAGCCCGGCCACCCCGGCACCCCGCCCGGCGGCGGCTCCCGCAACCCCTTCAAGAACAAGCCGGCGCTCGCCGTCGCGGCCGCGGTGGCGGCGCTGCTGGTCATCGGCGGCACGGTGTTCGCGGTGACCGGCGGCGACGACCGGGACGGCGGGAAGCCGGTCGCCGGGCGGAGCGACGACGCCAGGCCCACCGCCTCCGACGCGCCGGTCGACCCCGGTGACGGCAGCGGCGACGGCGGCGAGGAGCCGGAGGACCTCAACGCGGGCCGCCAGGCCGGCGAGGCGCGGGTGCTCTGGTACAAGGACGCGCCCGACGCGCCCGGTTCCGGCGCCGACGCCCCCGGCATGTGGATCACCGACGAGGTCGCGGCGAAGGCGGCGTACAAGCAGCTCTTCGCCTACGGCGTCAAGGACGGCAAGCCGGCCTGGGACCCGATCGCCTTCCCGCAGAAGATCTGCGCGGCCACCCCGCAGAAGACGGCCGACGACAAGATCGTCGTCGCGTACATGAGCGGATCCAGCGACCGCGCCGAGTGCAACCAGCTGCAGGAGATCGACCTCGGCACCGGCAAGAAGGGCTGGAAGGGCGAGGTCGCCGACGGAGCGCTGTTCGACAGCACGCTCCAGATAGAACTGTCCATCACCGGCAAGACGCTGATGGTGGGCCGCTCCCAGTCGGGCACCGCGTACAACGTGGAGACCGGCGCCAGGATGTGGGACAAGAAGCGGTACGGCGAGACCTGCTTCCCCACCGCCTTCGCGGGCGGCGAGAAGCTCATCTCCGTGGCGTCCTGCGGGGCCGGCGGGGCCGACGAGCACGACGAGGTGCAGGAGCTCGACCCGGCGACCGGCCGGGCCAGGTGGACCCAGAAGTTCGACAAGGGGTGGCGGGTCGCGCGCACCTACTCCGTCGACCCGCTGGTGGTCTACAGCACCAACGAGGACAAGAAGGCGTGGAACATCTCCGCGTTCACCGCGGGCGGCAAGCTCCGCTCCCAGGTCGGCTTCGACGAGGACTTCGCGCCCGAGTGCGGCTGGGCCATCCTCCAGCGCGACCTGCAGGGCTGCCTGGGCGTGGTCGCCGACGCGAACACCCTCTACCTGCCGACCAAGGCGACCACCGGGGCGAACGAGATCGTCGCGATCAGCCTCGCCACGGGCAAGGAGAAGTGGCGCGTGAAGTCCCCGGCGGACGAGTCGATGCTGCCGCTGAAGACCGAGGGCGGCGACCTGATCGCGTACGTGCAGCCGTCGTACGACGCGGGCGGCCGGATCGTGTCGATCCCGACGGGCGGCGGCAGCCACAAGCCGGCCAGGCTGCTGCAGAACCCGCAGAGCGCCGCGGACGTGGAGAGCGGCTTCTTCGCCAAGGACGTCGACTGGGTCGACGGGCGTTTCTACCTCTCGACGACCCGGCTGACCGGCAACGACGACACGAGGGAGAAGCTGATGCTCGCCTACGGCAAGTGACCTTCTCCCGCTTCCCCGTCCGTCCCGTCGTCCCCGTCCCCGAGGTACCCACGCCATGACCCAACCGCCGCCGCCGAACCAGCCCCCGCAGCCGGGAGGGTTCGGCCCGCCCCAGGACCGGCCCGGGCAGCCGCAGGGCGGGTTCGGCGCTCCCCGGACGCCGCCGCAGCCCCCGCAGACCCCCCAGCCGGGTTACGGCTACCCGCAGACGCCCCCGCCGCCCGCCCCGCAGCCCCAGCCCGGGTACGGCTACCCGCAGGCCCCCCAGCCGCCGCAGCCCCAGCCCGGGTACGGCTACCCGGGCGGGCCGCCGGGCCCGTACGGCGGGCCGCAGCAGCCGGGGTACGGCGGGCCCGGTCCCGGCTACCCGCAGCCGACCGTGCCGCTGCACCCGCAGCCGGCCGGGACCGGCGGCGGGCGCGGGATCAACGCCCAGGTGGCCATCATCGTCTCGGCCGTCGTGGCGATCGCCCTGATCGTCGGCGGCGGCGTCTGGTACGCCAACTCCTCCGGCGCGGGCGAGGGCAAGGGCGACACGGCGAGCTCCGGCGGCGGCACCGGCGGCACCGGCGGCGGGGACGCCAAGGGCGGCACCTCCTCCGGCAGCCGGGAGAAGGCGCCCGCCGACCCCGGCGCCAAGGTGCTCTTCCAGGTTCCGGCACCGGCCGTGAAGGACGACAACAGCGTCGTCGTCTCCGGCTCGTGGCTCACCGGCAAGGCGTACGTCAAGAGCGGCGTCGCCGAGATCACCGGCTACGACCCCGACAAGGGCGGCGAGCTGTGGACGGTCCCGCTGCCCGGCCCGGTCTGCCAGGCCACCCGGCACGTCACCGAGGACAACAGGACGGCGATCGTCCACCAGCCGGCCATGCCCACCAAGGCGGAGCCCTCGCACGGCTGCACCCAGGTCTCCGCGATCGACCTCGACACGGGCAAGAAGCTGTGGACGAAGACGGTCAAGTCCGGCGACCAGGAGATCAACCTCAACAACGTCACGATCAGCGGGAACACGGTCGCGGTCGGCAGCACCAGCGGCGGCGGCGCCTTCGACATCGGCACCGGTGACGCGCTGTGGAGCCCCAAGCCGGCCGACTCCTGCTACGACGCCGGCTACGGCGGCGGCGAGAAGCTGGTGGCCGTGCGCAAGTGCGGCTCCTACGGGCAGCGCCAGCTGCACATCCAGACCATCGACCCGAAGTCCGGGAAGGTGATCTCGGAGTACCAGATGAGCCAGGGCATCGAGTACGCCGCCGTCGTGTCGACCGACCCGCTGGTGGTGGCCGCCGACGTGAACGACTCCGCGGGCGACGGCAGCGGCATCTCGGACTTCTTCTCCGTCGACAACAGGACCGGCAAGCTGCGCACCCGCATCTCCGCGCCGGGCGACCAGTTCGCGGCCGACTGCGACGGCATCACCAGGATCGAGCAGTGCTCCGGGCTGGTGGTCGGCAACGACCGGCTGTACATCGCGACCGAGGAGCACGACGACGGCGGCGGCGACTACGGCCAGACCAACGAGATCGTCGCCTTCGACCTGAGCACCGGCAGGCAGACCGGCCAGCGCGCCGACGCCGGCGACGGCTACACGATCACTCCGCTGCGCATGGACGGCGGCGACATCATCGCCTACAAGCCCCCGCCCTACGACAAGGGCGGCCAGATCGTGAGCATCGACGGCGGCAGCTTCGAGGAGACCAAGCTGCTGGAGAACCCGGCCGCGGAAGCGGTGCGCGACGTGGAGGCGAGCATGCTCCCCGAGTACGCCGAGATCCTCTACGCGCAGGGCCGCCTGTACATGTCGCAGGTGTACGCCAGCGAGCCGTCCGACGCGGACGAGAAGGAGTACCTGGCGATCGCGTTCGGCACCGGCGGCTGACCGGCTCCGTCGAGGCCCGCGGCCCCGCCCCTGCGCTCGGGGGCGGGGCCGCGCGCGTACCGCCCGTCACCCGCGGGAGCGGGGAACGCCGAAAAGTCCGCCGATCCGGGGCAGTTCTCACCGGTAGGGGAAGCGCGACGTCGAACAAGCGTGTAGCTTCCGGGGGCATGAAGGCGGGGGAGCCGGGAGGGGACTTACGTCCGTGCGGGCCGGCGGGCATCCGGCGGGGCGTTCACGGGGATCCATGGGGGGACTGGGGGGTGTTCGATGGGAGTGCGGCTCATGGTGGTCGACGACCACCGGCTGCTCGCCGAGGCGCTGGCCTCGGCGCTGAAACTGCGCGGGCACCGGGTGCTCGCCGCGACGGCGCCCACCGCGGGCGCGGCGGACCTGGTGATCAGCCGGGCACCGGAGGTGTGCCTGCTGGGGACGGGGACACCGGCCGAGCCGGGCATGTTCGACCCGGTGGTGAGGATCAAGCGGGAGCGTCCGCAGGTGGCGGTGCTGGTCCTGGGGCCGGTGCCGAGCCCGCGCGGCATCGCCGCGGCCTTCGCCGCGGGCGCCTCGGGCTACGTGCGGCACGACGAGCGCATCGAGGGCGTCGAGCGGGCGATCATGAAGGCGCGGGCGGGTGAGGCGGCCGTGGCGCCGCAGCTGTTGCAGGGGGCCTTCGGCGAGCTGCTCAACCCGGCGGCCCAGCCCGACGACGAGGGCCGTCGGCTGCTGCAGCTGCTGACGCCGCGGGAGGTGGAGGTCCTGGTCAGGGTGGCCGACGGGGAGGACACCCGGCTGATCGCGGCCGGCATGGGCATAGCCCCGTCCACGGCCCGCACCCATGTCCAGCGGGTCCTGATGAAGCTGGGCGTGGGCTCCCGCCTGGAGGCCGCGGCGCTGGCCGCGCGGACGGGCCTGCTGGACCGGGCGGGCCCGGTCTCCCGTACGTCCCCGCCGGAGACGGGAACGGGGCCGGAGTCCTAGGGACTCCAGCCCCGTCGCGCGTCGCGGGGACGTCAGGGACGCTCGGCCGGCTTCTCCTGCGGCAGGGCGCCCGGCGGCGGGGGAGCCGCCGGCCGCAGCTTCAGCCAGACCAGGAAGAACAGGCCGAGGGCCAGCATGCCGAGGCCGGTCCACAGGTTGATGTTGACGCCCTCGGCCTTGTCGATGTCGGCGTCGGAGGCGGTGAACCCGGCGATGGTGACGATGACGCCGTAGAGCACGAACAGCCCGCCGATGATGCGCCGGATGTCGAACAACTGTGCGGCCGTGGCGGACTTGGTCTCCAGTTCGGTGACCTCCCGCTGGACGTCCTTCTCGGAGAACCCGGAGTACCCGGAAGATTCAGACATGGTCTCTCCATCCTCCCGCGATCAGAACGAGAACGGGATGTAGCAGGCGGCGGCCAGGACGACCGCGCCCCAGCCCAGCAGGGCCGGCCTGCGGTACCAGGCGTCGTCGCCCGCGGCGGGCGGCTCGGACATGCCGGGGGAGCGGGTGCCGTAGACCAGCCCCTGGAGCTCCTCCACCGGCTTCGGCTTGGTGAACAGCGACACGGCGACCATCACCACCGCGCCGGCGACGAAGCCGGCGATCGCGGAGACGAAGTTGGCGCCCTGGTCGGAGGGGATGTCGATGATGCCCTGCTTGTAGATGACGAAGTAGTTCACCATCGCGGCGGTGGTGCCGGCGAGCAGGCCCCAGAAGCCGGACTTCATCGACGCCCGCTTCCAGAACATGCCGATGATGAAGACCACGAACATCGGCACGTTGAAGAAGGAGAACAGCGTCTGCAGGTAGCTCATGATGTTCGAGAAGGACGACGCCAGGAACGCCGTGCCGATCGACGCGAGCACCCCGATCGCCGTGATGAGCCGCCCGAACCGCACGTAGTAGGTGTCCTCGCGGTGCTTGACCACGTACTTCGCCCAGATGTCGTTGGTGAAGACGGTGTTGAACGACGAGATGTTGGCCGCCATGCCCGCCATGAACGCGGCCAGCAGGCCGGTCACCGCGATGCCGAGCACGCCGTTGGGCAGCAGCTGCTCCATCAGGTACGGGATGGCGTCGTTGTACTGCAGGTCCGAGCCGGCGGTGCCGATCTTCGGCACGAGCACGGCGGCGACCAGGCCCGGGATCATCACCAGGAAGACGATGAAGATCTTCGGGAACGCGGCGATCAGCGGCGTGCGCTGGGCCGCCGAGAGGTTCTTCGCCGACAGGGCGCGCTGCACCTCGGCGAAGTTGGTGGTCCAGTAGCCGAAGGACAGCACGAACCCGAGGCCGAGCACGATGGTCAGCCAGTTGGCGCCCAGCGGGTTGTCGCTGCCGATGCCGGTGCCGCCCCAGGAGGTCATGAAGTCGGCGCCGCGCGAGCGGGTCAGGGAGTCGGACAGGCCGTCCCAGCCGCCGACGCTCCTCAGGCCGAGCACCGTGATCGGGATCAGCGCGGCGAGGATCACGAAGAACTGCAGGACCTCGTTGTAGATCGCGGACGACAGGCCGCCGAGGGTGATGTAGGCGAGGACGAAGAAGCCCGCGACCACGATCGCCACCCACTCCGGCCAGCCGAGCAGCGCCTCGACGACGATCGCGAGGGCGTAGAGGTTGACTCCGGCGATCAGGATGGCGGCGAAGGCGAACAGGATCGAGCTCAGCAGGTGCGCCGCCTTGTCGAAGCGCAGCAGCAGGAACTCGGGGACCGAGCGGACCTTGGAGCCGTAGTAGAACGGCATCATCACCAGGCCGAGGAAGACCATGGCCGGAATGGCCCCGATCCAGTACCAATGGGTGGTGTAGACGCCGTACTGCGCGCTGTTGGCGGCCATGCCCAGGATCTCGGTCGCGCCCAGGTTGGCGGCGATGAACGCGAGGCCGGTGACCCAGGCCGGCAGGGACCGCCCGGAGAGGAAGAAGTCGAGGCTGGTCTTGACCGAGCGGCGGGCCGCGAAGCCGATGCCCAGGACGACGACGAAGTAGATCCCGAGGATCGTGTAGTCGAGCCAGTTGGTCGGTAGCCGTAGCTCGGCTGCCAGGTATGTGGGGGTATCCATGAGAACTCGCTTCGTTGCGCGAACTGATCCAGTGCGGAACCTACGCCTCTGTGTTCAGTAGTTGAACACTTCTGGTGGTGTTCTTTGTTTGATTGTGATGATCAGCTCTCTGGTGAGTTGTGATGTGTTATGTTTGATTGTGTTGAGTGATAGGTGCGGGCGTAGAGGAGTCCGGTAGTGAAGAAGACCTCGACGCGGCTCGCCGACGGCCGTGAGCTGATCTACTACGACCTGCGCGACGACACCGCGCGCGACGCGGTCGACCGCCGCCCGCTGGAGCGCACGGCCACCACCTCCGAGATCCGCCGCGACGTGCTGCTCGGCGACTCGGTCGCGATCGCCTCGCACCGCCAGGGCCGCACCTACCACCCGCCGGCCGACCAGTGCCCCCTGTGTCCCTCGCGGGGCGACCGGCTGAGCGAGATCCCGGACTCGGCGTACGACGTCGTGGTCTTCGAGAACCGCTTCCCCTCCCTGGCCGGCGACTCCGGCCGGTGCGAGGTCGTCTGCTTCACCTCTGACCACGACGCCTCCTTCGCCGACCTGAGCGAGGAGCAGGCGCGGCTGGTCCTGGACGCCTGGACCGACCGGACGTCGGAGCTGTCGCATCTGCCCTCCGTTGAACAGGTGTTCTGTTTCGAGAACCGCGGCCGTGAGATAGGCGTGACGCTGGGACACCCGCACGGGCAGATCTACGCCTACCCCTTCACCACCCCTCGCACCGCACTGATGCTCCGTTCACTCGCGGTCCACAAGGAGGCGACGGGCGGCGAGAACCTCTTCGACGCCGTCCTGGAGCGGGAACTGGCCGACGAGCGGATCGTCCTGGAGGGTGAACACTGGGTGGCCTTCGTGCCGTACGCGGCGCACTGGCCCTACGAGGTCCACCTGTACCCCCGGCGCCGCGTCCCCGACCTGCTCGCGCTCGACGAGGCGGCCCGCGCGGAGTTCCCCGGGCTCTATCTGGAACTGTTGAGGCGCTTCGACCGGATCTTCGGCGAAGGCGAGCCGCCGACGCCGTACATCGCGGCCTGGCACCAGGCGCCGTTCGGCGCGCTGGAGGAGTTCGACGGCGTGGTCCGCGAGGACTTCGCCCTCCACCTCGAGCTTTTCACCATCCGCCGTACTTCCGGCAAGCTGAAGTTCCTCGCGGGTTCCGAGTCCGGCATGAACGTGTTCATCAACGACGTGCCGCCGGAGCGCGCGGCCGAGCGACTGCGAGAGGTAGCGAGTTCATGAGCGGGAAGTACCTGGTGACGGGCGGAGCGGGGTACGTCGGCAGCGTGGTCGCCCAGCACCTGCTGGAGGCGGGGCACGAGGTCACGGTCCTCGACAACCTCTCCACGGGCTTCCGTGAGGGCGTGCCGGCGGGCGCCGCCTTCGTGGAGGGCGACATCAGGGACGCCGCCAAATGGCTGGACTCCTCCTACGACGCCGTCCTGCACTTCGCCGCCTTCTCCCAGGTCGGCGAGTCGGTCGTCCGGCCCGAGAAGTACTGGGACAACAACGTCGGCGGCACCATGGCCCTGCTGGACGCCATGCGCCGGGCCGGCGTCCGCAAGCTCGTCTTCTCCTCGACGGCGGCCACCTACGGCGAACCGGACCAGGTCCCGATCGTCGAGACCGCCCCGACGAAGCCGACCAACCCCTACGGCGCCTCCAAGCTCGCGGTCGACCACATGATCAGCGGCGAGGCGGCGGCCCACGGCCTCGGCGCGGTCTCGCTGCGCTACTTCAACGTCGCGGGCGCCTACGGCGCGTACGGCGAGCGCCACGACCCCGAGTCCCACCTGATCCCGCTGGTGCTCCAGGTAGCCCAGGGCCGGCGCGAGGCGATCTCCGTCTTCGGCGACGACTACCCGACGCCGGACGGCACCTGCGTCCGCGACTACATCCACGTGGCGGACCTGGCCGAGGCCCACCTGCTGGCGCTGGACGCCGCCGCGCCGGGCGAGCACCTGATCTGCAACCTGGGCAACGGCAGCGGCTTCTCGGTCCGCGAGGTCATCGAGACGGTCCGGCAGGTCACCGGCCACCCGATCCCCGAGGTGGTGGCACCGCGCCGGGGCGGCGACCCCGCGGTCCTGGTGGCGTCCGCCGCCACCGCCCGCGAACGGCTCGGCTGGAACCCGACCCGCGCGGACCTCGCGGGAATCGTCGCGGACGCGTGGGAGTTCGCGCAGCGGCGCGGCAACTAGAACGTACGGAAAGGTCAGGGTCAGGGCATGAGCGAGTCCAGCGAGGCCGTCGCGAGGGCTGTCGCCGAACGGTTCGAGGAACTGTACGGGGCCGCGCCGCACGGCGTGTGGGCGGCACCGGGCCGGGTCAACCTCATCGGCGAGCACACGGACTACAACGACGGCTTCGTCATGCCGTTCGCGCTCCCGCACACCGCGGTGGCGGCGGTGGCACGGCGCGAGGACGGCGTCCTGCGCCTGCACTCGGCGGACATGGAGGACGGCGTGGCCGAATTCCGCCTGGACGACCTCGCCCCCGAGTCGGACCGGAACTGGACGGCGTACCCGGCGGGCGTGGTCTGGGCCCTGCGCGAGGCCGGCCACCCGGTGACCGGCGCGGACCTCCACCTGGCCTCGACGGTCCCGGCGGGCGCGGGCCTGTCGTCCTCGGCGGCGCTGGAGGTCGTCGTGGCGCTCGCGCTCAACGACCTGTACGAGCTCGGCCTGAAGGGCTGGCAGCTGGCCCGCCTGTGCCAGCGCGCCGAGAACGTCTACGTCGGCGCCCCCGTCGGCATCATGGACCAGACGGCGTCGGCCTGCTGCGAGACCGGCCACGCCCTGTTCCTGGACACCCGCGACCTGTCCCAGAAGCAGATCCCCTTCGACCTCGCCGCCGAGGGCATGCGCCTGCTGGTGGTCGACACCCGCGTCAAGCACTCCCACAGCGAGGGCGAGTACGGCAAGCGCCGCGCGGGCTGCGAGAAGGGCGCGGCCCTGCTGGGCGTCGACGCGCTCCGGGACGTGCCCTACGACGGACTGGACGCGGCGCTGGAACGCCTGGGCGACGAGGAGGAGGTGCGCCGCCTGGTCCGCCACGTCGTCACGGAGGACCAGCGGGTGGAGCGCGTCGTCTCCCTCCTGGAGTCCGGCGACACCAGGGCCATCGGCCCGGTCCTGGTGGAGGGCCACGCCTCCCTCCGGGACGACTTCCGCATCTCCTGCCCGGAGCTGGACCTGGTCGTGGACACGGCCCTGGCGACGGGCGCCCTGGGCGCCCGCATGACGGGCGGCGGGTTCGGCGGCTCGGCGATCGTCCTCGCCGAGGAGTCCGACGTGGCCGCGATCGCCAAGGCGGTGGAGGAGGCCTTCGCCGCGGCCGGCTTCACGGCCCCGCGGGTGTTCGAGGCGGTGCCCTCGGCGGGGGCCCGGCGGGTGCTCTGAGACGGCACGGCACCGCGGCGGCGCCGGGACCCGGAACCCGGCGCCGCCCCCGGGGCGGCCCCGAGGGGGCGCGGGGCGGCGGGAGCACCGCCACCGCCGCCCCGTGCCGTCGCGAGCGGCGCGGGCCCGGCACGCCGGGCGCCGGCGGCGTTCCCCGCCGGCGCCGGCCGCTCAGCCCAGCCGCTTCGTCAGCGTGTACTCCGTGATCCCCGGCGGGTAGTCCTCGATCACGCAGACCACTTCGTACCCCTGCTTCCGGTAGAAGTCCGGCGCCTGGAAGTCCCAGGTCTCCAGGCGGGCCGCGCGGCAGCCGCGGTCGGTGCGGGCGATGCGTTCCGCCTCCGACAGGAGCCGGGAGCCGAGGCCCGCGCCGCGGTGGGGCTCGTCCACCCACAGGTAGGTCACGTGCAGCCAGGTCGCCCAGGTGTGGCCGACCAGGCCGCCGGCGAGGCGGCCGGAGTCGTCCGACGCCCAGACGTGGAGGGGGACGTCCCGCTCGCCGGGGGTGCCGCGCAGGGCGCGCAGGACCGGGGAGGCCGCCGTGTTCGTGTCCCGCAGGCGGGTTCGGAGAAGATCGCGCCGGGCCTTGTCGACTTCTGCCTCAAGACGAAACATGCGGCACACCATAAACGCGTTGGA
This sequence comes from Streptomyces glaucus, assembly GCF_039533365.1. Taxonomy (NCBI): domain Bacteria; kingdom Bacillati; phylum Actinomycetota; class Actinomycetes; order Kitasatosporales; family Streptomycetaceae; genus Streptomyces; species Streptomyces glaucus. Next base: position 79,431 of record NZ_BAAATK010000026.1, on the reverse strand, counting down.
CTGCCAGTTCTGCAAATAACCTTCCGCTCCCGCCCCCCGGCCGTACCCTGATGAACAGCACCGGTGGGGGCCGGTGCCGTTCAGGGGGGCGAGACAGCCGGGTACGGTGCCCGCGGGGGTGGCGGTTTCCGCACGGCGGCGGCCGTGCGGCTGCGGCGACCCGTCCCGGTGCCGGCAGGCCGGACACGAGGGCCACGGGCGTCGTATCCGTGCGGTGTCGTCTTCCGACGATGGGGTATCCCCTGCTCTTCGAGAGCGCGGGGAAGGGGGTTACGTGGTGCGCATCCGAGTCCTGGTCGTCGACGACCACCGCATCTTCGCCGAATCGCTCGCCGCCGCCCTGGCCGCCGAGCCCGACGTCGAGGTCTCGGCCGCCGGCAGCGGCCCGGCCGCGATGCGCTGCCTGGAGCGCGCGGCCGCCGAGGGGCGCCGGTTCGACGTGCTGCTCGTCGACGCCGACCTGGGGGACCGGGCGCCCGGGGTGCGGCCCGCCGCGCCCTCACCCGTCCAGGAGGCCGGCGAGGACGGGACCGTCGACGGGATCTCCCTGGTCGGCGGCGTGCGGTCCGCGCAGCCGAACGTACGGGTCGTCGTCCTCGCCGAGAAGGACGACCCCCGGCGCGCGGCGCTCGCCCTGCAGGCCGGGGCCTGCGGCTGGGTGGCCAAGGACTGCTCGCTGTCCCGGCTGCTCACCGTGATCCGGGGCGTGCTGCGCGACGAGACGCATCTGCCGCCCGCCCTGCTCACCGGCGTGCTGAAGGAACTCACCGCCGCCCGCAGGCACCGCACCGAGAGCGAGCGGCTCGTGGAGGCGCTGACGCCGAGGGAGCGGGAGGTGCTGCGCTGCATGGTCGCCGGGCTCGGGCGCAAGGCGGTCGCCGAGCGGCTGTTCCTCTCCCCGCACACCGTGCGCACGCACATGCAGAACGTGCTGGGCAAACTGGGGGTGCACTCCACCCTCGCCGCCGTCGCCCTCGCGCGCCGCGCCGGCGTCGGACCCGTGGACCTAGCCGGGGACGTTGTCGAACGGGGCGGTCAGCTGGCGTAGCAGCGCCGCCAGCTCGCTGCGCTGGGCGTGGGAGAGCTCCGCGAGGATCGCGCGCTCCTGCTCCAGCAGGCCGGCGAGCGCCTGGTCGGCGCGGTCCCGGCCCTCGTCGGTGAGGCGGACCAGCACGCCCCGCCGGTCGCTGGGGTCGGGCAGGCGCTCCACCAGGCCCTTCTTGGCCAGGCGGTCGATGCGGTTCGTCATCGTGCCCGAGGTGACCAGGGTCTGCGTCAGCAACTGGCCGGGGGAGAGCTGGTACGGCGTGCCCGCGCGCCTGAGCGCCGTCAGGACGTCGAACTCCCAGGGTTCCAGGCCGTGCTCGGAGAAGGCCAGCCGGCGCGCCCGGTCCAGGTGCCGGGCCAGCCTGCTCACCCGGCTGAGCACCTCCAGCGGTTCCACGTCGAGGTCCGGGCGCTCCCGGCGCCACGCCGCGACCAGCCGATCGACCTCGTCCTCCATGACGATCAGTGTAGTGGTTGTGTCGACGTGAAGTCTCTTGTCGTCAAGTATCTTGATATCGAGTTATCGGATGTGGCTCCGAGCGCCCCCACGGCACCGTCCCGCCCTTCCGCCGGCTGCGCGGCGTCGCCCGCGCGGCGGCGGCGCGGCCCCGGCCCGCCGGGCTAGGACTTGCGGTGCCCGATCAGCCGCGGCTTCGGCTCCAGCCCGTCCAGTCCGTGCCAGGCCAGGTTCACCAGGTGCGCGGCCACCTCCGCCTTCTTCGGCCGGCGCACGTCCAGCCACCACTGGCCGGTCAGCGCCACCATGCCGACCAGGGCCTGCGCGTACAGCGGGGCCAGCTTCGGGTCGAAGCCGCGGCTCTTGAACTCCTTGCCGAGGATGTCCTCCACCTGGGTGGCGATGTCCGAGATGAGCGAGGCGAAGGAGCCCGTCGACTGGGGGATGGGGGAGTCGCGGACCAGGATGCGGAAGCCGTCCGTGTACTCCTCGATGTAGTCGAGCAGCGCGAACGCGGCCTGCTCCAGCAGCTCGCGGGGGTGGCCCGCGGTGAGCGAGCCGGTCACCATGTCCAGCAGGCGCCGCATCTCGCGGTCCACCACCACCGCGTACAGCCCCTCCTTGCCGCCGAAGTGCTCGTACACCACCGGTTTGGACACCCCGGCCTTCGCCGCGATCTCCTCCACCGAGGTGCCCTCGAACCCCTTCGCCGCGAAGAGGGTGCGACCGATCTCCAGCAGCTGCTGGCGGCGCTCGGCACCGGTCATCCGGGTGCGACGCGCTCGCCGCGGCTTGTCGTTGCTGGGGGTGCTGGAGTCGGTCGCCACGCGACCATCATGCAGCCTCGGCGGCCGCCTTCCGACGCCGGGAGCCGCCTTCCCCGGTGCTGCGGCGCGAATCGATACGCGAGCGTGACGGCCAGCGCACGTCGTACGCCCAGCCGAGCTGCTCGAACCAGCGGATCAGCCGGGCCGAGGAGTCCAGCTGGCCGCGCTCCACCCCGTGCCGCGCGGAGGTGGGGTCGGCGTGGTGCAGGTTGTGCCAGGACTCGCCGCAGGACAGGATCGCCAGCCACCACACGTTGCCCGACCGGTCACGCGACTTGAACGGGCGCTTGCCGACCGCGTGGCAGATCGAGTTGATCGACCACGTCACGTGGTGCAGCAGCGCCACCCGGACGAGCGACCCCCAGAAGAACGCGGTGAACGCGCCCCACCACGACATGGTGACCAGCCCGCCGATCAGCGCCGGCAGCGCCAGCGACACGACCGTCCACAGGACGAACTGGCGGGAGATGGCGCGCAGCGTCCGGTCCTTGATCAGGTCCGGGGCGTACTTGTCCTGCGGGGTCTGCTCCTCGTCGAACATCCAGCCGATGTGTGCCCACCACAGGCCCTTGATCAGGGCCGGGATCGTCTCGCCGTACCGCCACGGGGAGTGCGGGTCGCCCTCGGCGTCGGAGAACTTGTGGTGCTTGCGGTGATCGGCGACCCAGCGGACCAGGGGCCCCTCGACCGCCATCGATCCCATGATCGCCAGCGCGATCCGCAGCGGCCGCTTCGCCTTGAACGAACCGTGGGTGAAATGCCGGTGAAAACCGATCGTGATGCCGTGGCAGCCCAGGAAGTAGAAGAAGACCAGCAGACCGAGGTCCAGCCAGCTCACCCCCCAGCCCCACGCCAGCGGCACGGCCGCGACCAGCGCGACGAACGGGACGGTGATGAAGAGGAGAAGCGTGATCTGTTCGACCGAACGCTTCCGCTCGCCGCCCAAGGTGGCGGAGGGCAGCGCGTCGGAACCGGGCTGGCCTGGCGCTTTGGAGGGGTGTTCGATCACATCGGAACTCGTGGTCATGCATGTCCCCTGGGGGGTGTGTGGATGTGAGGCGGTGCCGGGTCGCGGGAACCGTGCGGCACTTCCTACGGTTCCGTAACCTACGGCTTCGTAAGTATGGCAGTGCGTCGTCCCGCGGCAAGAGCCCGCGAGCCTGCGCGCCCCGTCCGACACCTATCCTTGGAGTCGGTCGGACAGCGCGGTCCGTTCTGAGTTCTTCCCGGATGTCCGGCCCGTATGCGGCACCCGCCGCGCGAGACGCCGTCCGGGTTCCCCTCCCAGACGAGCTTCAACACTGCAAGGAGCCGCACCTGTGAGCAGTGCCGACGACCAGAACACGACGACCAGCAGTGAACTGCGCGCCGACATCCGCCGACTGGGCGATCTCCTCGGGGAGACCCTCGTCCGGCAGGAGGGCCCCGAGCTGCTGGAGCTCGTCGAGAAGGTACGCCGCCTCACCCGCGAGGACGGCGAGGCCGCCGCAGAGCTGCTGCGCGGCATCGAACTGGAGACCGCGGCCAAGCTGGTCCGCGCCTTCTCCACCTACTTCCACCTGGCCAACGTCACCGAGCAGGTCCACCGGGGCCGCGAACTGCGCGCCCGCCGCGCCGCCGAGGGCGGCCTGCTCGCCCGCACGGCCGACCGGCTCAAGGACGCCGACCCCGAGCACCTGCGCGCGACCGTCCAGAACCTCAACGTCCGCCCCGTGTTCACCGCCCACCCCACCGAGGCCGCGCGCCGGTCGGTACTGAACAAGCTCCGGCGCATCGCCGCGCTCCTGGAGACTCCCGTCATCGAGTCCGACCGCCGGCGCCTGGACACCCGGCTGGCCGAGAACATCGACCTCGTGTGGCAGACCGACGAACTGCGCGTGGTCCGCCCCGAGCCCGCCGACGAGGCCCGCAACGCCATCTACTACCTCGACGAACTCCACGCCGGCGCCGTCGGCGACGTCCTGGAGGACCTCACCGCCGAACTGGAGCGCGTCGGCGTCAAGCTGCCCGACGACACCCGCCCCCTCACCTTCGGCACCTGGATCGGCGGCGACCGCGACGGCAACCCCAACGTCACCCCCCAGGTCACCTGGGACGTCCTCATCCTCCAGCACGAGCACGGCATCAACGACGCGCTGGAGACGATCGACGAGCTGCGCGGCTTCCTGTCCAACTCCATCCGCTACACCGGCGCGACGGAGGAACTGCTGACCTCCCTCCAGGCCGACCTGGAGAACCTGCCCGAGATCAGCCCCCGCTACAAGCGGCTCAACGCCGAGGAGCCCTACCGGCTCAAGGCCACCTGCGTCCGGCAGAAGCTGGAGAACACCAAGCAGCGCCTCGCCAAGGGCACCCCGCACGAGCCCGGCCGCGACTACCTCGGCACCGGCGAACTCCTCGCCGACCTGCGCATCATCCAGACCTCGCTGCGCGAGCACCGCGGCGGCCTGTTCGCCGACGGCCGCCTCGCCCGCACCATCCGCACGCTCGCCGCCTTCGGCCTCCAGCTGGCCACCATGGACGTCCGCGAACACGCCGACGCCCACCACCACGCCCTCGGCCAGCTGTTCGACCGGCTCGGCGAGGAGTCCTGGCGCTACGCCGACATGCCCCGCGAGTACCGCGCCAAGCTGCTCGCGAAGGAACTGCGCTCCCGCCGCCCGCTCGCGCCCACCCCGGCGCCCGTGGACGCGGCCGGCCAGAAGACCCTCGGCGTCTTCCAGACCGTCAAGCGGGCCCTGGAGGTCTTCGGGCCCGAGGTCATCGAGTCCTACATCATCTCCATGTGCCAGGGCGCCGACGACGTCTTCGCCGCCGCCGTCCTCGCCCGCGAGGCCGGACTGATCGACCTGCACGCCGGCTGGGCGAAGATCGGCATCGTGCCGCTGCTGGAGACCACCGACGAACTCAAGGCCGCCGACACCATCCTGGAGGACATGCTCTCCGACCCGTCCTACCGGCGCCTGGTCGCGCTCCGGGGCGACGTGCAGGAGGTCATGCTCGGCTACTCCGACTCCTCCAAGTTCGGCGGCATCACCACCAGCCAGTGGGAGATCCACCGCGCCCAGCGCCGCCTGCGCGACGTCGCCCACCGCTACGGCGTCCGCCTGCGCCTCTTCCACGGCCGCGGCGGCACCGTCGGCCGCGGCGGCGGCCCCACCCACGACGCGATCCTCGCCCAGCCCTGGGGCACCCTGGAGGGCGAGATCAAGGTCACCGAGCAGGGCGAGGTCATCTCCGACAAGTACCTCATCCCCTCCCTCGCCCGGGAGAACCTGGAACTCACCGTCGCCGCCACCCTCCAGGCCTCCGCCCTGCACACCGCACCCCGCCAGTCCACCGAGGCCCTCGCCCGCTGGGACGCCGCCATGGACGTCGTCTCCGACGCCGCCCACGCCGCCTACCGCCGCCTGGTCGAGGACCCCGACCTGCCCGCGTACTTCTTCGCCTCCACCCCCGTCGACCAGCTCGCCGACCTCCACCTCGGCTCCCGGCCCTCCCGCCGGCCCGACTCCGGCGCCGGCCTGGACGGCCTGCGCGCCATCCCGTGGGTGTTCGGCTGGACCCAGTCCCGGCAGATCGTGCCCGGCTGGTTCGGCGTCGGCTCCGGACTGAAGGCCCTGCGCGAGGCCGGCCTGGACACCGTGCTGGAAGAGATGCACCAGCAGTGGCACTTCTTCCGCAACTTCATCTCCAACGTGGAGATGACCCTGGCCAAGACCGACCTGCGGATCGCCCGGCACTACGTCGACACCCTCGTCCCCGACGAACTCAAGCACGTCTTCGACACCATCGAGGCCGAGCACGAACTCACCGTGGCCGAGGTGCTGCGGGTGACCGGCGAGAAGGAACTGCTGGACGCCCAGCCCGTGCTGAAGCAGACCTTCGCCATCCGCGACGCCTACCTCGACCCCATCTCCTACCTCCAGGTCACCCTCCTCAAGCGCCAGCGCGACGCCGTCGCCGCGGGCGAGCAGCCCGACCCGCTGCTCTCCCGCGCCCTGCTGCTGACCGTCAACGGCGTGGCCGCCGGCCTGCGCAACACCGGCTGACCCCGGCCACCGGACACCACGAGGGTGCCCCCGGGCCCGCGACCGCGGGCCCGGGGGCACCCTCGTGCCGTTGCGGCCACGGGCACGGGACCGGGGCACGGAACGCGGGTCACACCGCCACGAACGCCGCCGTCAGCAGCGCCAGCCCCGCCCCCGCCAGCACCCACGCGGCCCGCGTCAGCCGCAGCCCCCCGGCCACCAGCACCGACGCCAGCAGCAGCGCCCCGCCCAGCGGAACCCACGCGTACAGCACCCCGGCGGTGCCCGAGCGCACCACGTCGTCGCTGCCCGGCTTCACCACCACCGGGTACGTCCGCCCCTCGGCCACCGCGACCGTGTCCTCGACGACGACCCGCCCGCGCGGCCGCGACCCCGCCGAGACGGGCGTGTACGGACCCGTGCAGGAGCCCGCGCCGCACCGCGTCACCTCGACCGTGCCGCGCTCCCGGCCCTTGGGCAGCATCACGTGCTGCGCCGCGCCCCACGACGCCCACACCCCCGCGACCAGGACCAGCACCGCGACCGTGCCCGTCACCGCCCGCCGCCCGAACCGCAGCACGGCGGACGAGACCCGGCGGGAAGCGGAAGCAGAGACAGGCATGGCCGGGATCATTGGCCATGCCTGCACGGCCGGTCAACTCCGTGGGCGGGCGGATCCGGAGCCGCCCGCCCACGGAGTTGACCGGCCGTGCAGCCGCCCGGACCGGAAGCCGCGCCGCTCAGGAGTTGTACGTCCCCTGCGCCCGCTCCAGCCCGTCGATCACCAGGCACTCCACCGCGTCCGCCGCCCGGTCCACGAAGTAGTCCAGCTCCTTGCGCTCCGCCGACGAGAAGTCCTTCAGCACGAAATCCGCCACCGGCATCCGCCCCGGCGGCCGCCCGATCCCGAACCGCACCCGGTGGTACTCCGGCCCCAGCGCCTTCGTGATCGACTTCAGCCCGTTGTGCCCGTTGTCCCCGCCGCCGATCTTCAGCCGCAGCGTGCCGTAGTCGATATCCAACTCGTCGTGCACCGCGACCACATGCGCCGTCGGCACCTTGTAGAAGTCCCGCAGCGCGGTCACCGGACCACCCGACAGGTTCATGTACGACATCGGCTTCGCCAGGATCACCCGCCGGTTCGCCGGCCCCGGCGGCCCGATCCGGCCCTCGACCACCTGCGCCTGCGCCTTCCCGTGCCGCTTGAACCTCCCCCCGATCCGCTCCGCCAGCAGATCGACCACCATGAACCCGACGTTGTGCCGGTGGCCGGCGTACTCGGGGCCGGGATTGCCCAGCCCGGCGATCAGCCAGGGAGCGCCCGCGTCGGTCGTCACGTCCATGTCTCCTTCATACGCGTCGGCCGCTGCCCCGCACGGGAACAGCGGCCGACGAAAGCCTCCGACAGCGCCGACGAGGATCAGGCCTCGGCGGCCTCTTCGCCCTCGCCCTCAGCGGGCGCCTCGACCTGGCCGGTCACGACCTGCAGCACGGCGGTCTCGCCGTCCGTGGCCAGCTTCACGCCGTTCGGCAGCTCGATGTCCTTGGCGTGGACCGTGTCACCCGCGGTCAGACCCTCGATCGACACCGTCAGCGCCTCGGGGATGTGCGTGGCCTCGGCCTCCACCGACACCGTGTCCAGCAGGTGCTCCAGCAGGTTGCCGCCCGGCGCCAGCTCGCCCTCGGTCTGCACCGGGATCTCGACCGTGACCGTCTCGCCGCGCTGGACCAGCTGCAGGTCCACGTGCTCCAGGAAGCCCTTCAGCGGGTCGCGCTGCACCGCCTTCGGGATCGCCAGCTCGGTCGACTTGCCGTCGATGTCCAGCGAGATCAGCACGTTCGGCGTACGCAGCGCCAGCAGCAGGTCGTGACCCGGGAACGTCAGGTGCAGCGGCTGGGAACCGTGCCCGTACAGCACGCCCGGGACCTTGTTGTCCCGACGGATACGACGCGCGGCACCCTTGCCGAACTCGGTGCGCGTCTCGGCGGCGATCTTCACCTCGGACATGATCACTCCTCGTAGGAAGTCAGAAAACGGACGTGGTCACCCGGCCACGAACGGCCTGCTACGAAGAGCGCGTCGATTACGGACCGCCGTACGAGCCTCTTCCGAAGCGGTACGGCCTCCCTCGCCGAGCAACTGCAGCAGTTTACCCGGGCCGGGAGGCCGCACCCAAAACGATCTTCAAAACCCGCCCGAACCGGACGGAAGAACCCTTACTGCTCGTCGAACAGGCTCGTCACCGAACCGTCCTCGAACACCTCACGCACCGCCCGCGCGATCGTCGGCGCGATCGACAGCACCTTGATCTTGTCCAGATCCGCGCTCAGCTCACCCGGCGTCGGCAGCGTGTTCGTGAACACGAACTCGCTCACCCGCGAGTTCTTCAGCCGGTCCGCCGCAGGACCCGACAGCACACCGTGCGTCGCCGTCACGATCACGTCCTCCGCGCCGTGCGCGAACAACGCGTCCGCCGCCGCGCAGATCGTGCCACCGGTGTCGATCATGTCGTCGACCAGCACACAGATCCGGCCCCGCACATCACCGACGACCTCGTGCACCGTCACCTGGTTCGCGACGTCCTTGTCCCGCCGCTTGTGCACGATCGCCAGCGGCGCGCCCAGCCGGTCGCACCACCGGTCCGCCACCCGCACCCGGCCCGCGTCCGGCGAGACCACGGTCAGCTTCTCCCGGTCCACCTTCGCGCCCACGTAGTCCGCCAGCAGCGGCAGCGCGAACAGATGGTCCACCGGACCGTCGAAGAAGCCCTGGATCTGGTCCGTGTGCAGATCCACGGCGAGAATCCGGTCGGCGCCGGCCGTCTTCATCAGATCCGCGATCAGACGCGCCGAGATCGGTTCACGCCCGCGGTGCTTCTTGTCCTGCCGCGCGTAACCGTAGAACGGCACGATGACGGTGATGGAGCGGGCCGACGCGCGCTTCAGCGCGTCGATCATGATCAGCTGCTCCATGATCCACTTGTTGATCGGAGCCGTGTGGCTCTGGATCAGGAAGCAGTCCGCACCACGCGCCGACTCCTGATACCGCACATAGATCTCACCGTTGGCGAAGTCGAAGGCCTTCGTCGGGACGACCCCGACACCCAGCTGCTGGGCGACCTCCTCGGCAAGCTCGGGGTGGGCGCGGCCGGAGAAGAACATCATCTTCTTCTCGCCGGTCGTCTTGATCCCGGTCACAGCACTGTCTCCTCAGAGGTGTCGCAGCTGGGTCACGCACAACCTCACCGCTGGGTGCGGGAGGCCGTCTCAGCTGGTGGGGTGCGGATGTGCACTTATCACGGTACGCCGACTTCGGCGCACCGGTTTCCGGTCAGCCTTCGCCACCGGCCTCCCGGGAAGCCGCCTCGGCCGCCTTCGCCGCCGCGCTCCCCGGACGCTTACGAGCCACCCAACCCTCGATATTCCGCTGCTGACCACGGGCCACGGCCAGCGAACCGGGCGGCACGTCCTTGGTGATCACCGAGCCGGCAGCGGTGTACGCCCCGTCCCCGACCGTGACAGGAGCCACAAACATGTTGTCCGAACCGGTACGGCAGTGCGAACCGACCGTCGTGTGATGCTTCTCCTGCCCGTCGTAGTTCACGAAGACGCTCGCCGCACCGATGTTGGTGTACTCACCGATCGTCGCGTCACCGACGTAGGACAGGTGCGGCACCTTCGTCCCCTCGCCGATCGTGGCGTTCTTCGTCTCCACGTACGTACCGATCTTGCCCTTGAGCCCCAGCCGCGTACCCGGACGGAGATAGGCGTACGGCCCCACGGTCGCCTCCGCCCCGATCTCCGCCCCCAGGGACACCGTGTTGTCCACCCGCGCCCCCGCACCCACACGGGTGTCCGTGAGCCGCGAATGGGGACCGACCTCACAGCCCTCGGCCAGATGCGTCGCCCCGAGCAGCTGCGTACCCGGGTGAACCGTCACGTCCCGCTCGAACGTCACCGTGACGTCCACCCACGTCGTCGCCGGATCGACGACCGTCACACCGGACAGCATCGCCCGCGTCAGCAACCGGTCGTTGAGGATCCGCCGCGCCTGCGCCAACTGCACCCGGTTGTTGATACCGGCGATCTCCCGATGGTCGCCGGCCACCGACGCGCCCACGCGATGCCCGGCCTCCCGCAGGATCCCGAGCACGTCCGTCAGGTACTCCTCGCCCTGACTGTTGTCCGTGCGCACCTTCTTCAACGCGTCCGCCAGCAACTGCCCGTCGAACGCGAACACCCCCGAGTTGATCTCCCGGATCGCCCGCTGCGCCTCGGAGGCGTCCTTGTGCTCCACGATCGCGGTGACCGCACCCGTCGCCCCGTCGCGCACGATACGGCCGTAACCGGTCGCGTCCGGCACCTCGGCCGTCAGCACGGTGACGGCGTTGCCGTCGGCGGCGTGGGTCTCGGCGAGGGCCCGCAGCGTCTCACCGGTCAGCAACGGCGTGTCACCGCAGACGACGACCACCGTGCCGTCCACGGAACCGCCCAGCTCCTCCAGCGCCATCCGCACGGCGTGCCCGGTGCCGAGCTGTCGCTCCTGGACCGCGGTGCGCACGTCCGGGGCGACCTCGGCGAGGTGCGCGGTGACCTTCTCGCGGGCGTGGCCGACCACGACGACCAGGTTCTCGGGCCGCAGCTCACCGGCGGCGGCGAGGACGTGGCCCACGAGGCTGCGGCCGCAGATCTCGTGCAGGACCTTGGGTGTGGCCGACTTCATACGGGTGCCCTCACCCGCTGCGAGAACGACGACGGCTGCCGGGCGAATGGCGCTCACGGGATGCCCTTCGGCTGTGGATGGGGAGGGGGTGGACATCCGCAGGATACCGGGGGGTTTCTGGGGGAACATGGGAGCGGGCCCTGACTCGGCTGTCAGGGCCCGTGTGAAGAAAGCTCCCCCATCAGGATTTGAACCTGAACTTAAGGGACCAAAACCCTCAGTGCTGCCTGATTACACCATGGGGGATGAAACTCGACTAAACCGGACATTCGGTCAGGTCGCCGAGTCGGCACCCAACACTATGCCGTACCAAGACCCCTCGATGCGACGGTACAAGTCGGCGCTCTGCAGGACTTTGATCACCAAGCAGCCGCGGTAGGAGTCGCCGACGTTCTTGCGGACCGTTTTCGGGTTGTGCTTCTTGAGGATCGTCTTGTTGAACGCGGAGCGGTCGGCGCCGACGATGCCGGCCCAGTATCGCTCCGCGGCCGCCACGTCGGCGGTCTCGTGGATCATGACGGTGAAGCGGAGACGCTCGCGTTCCACCTCCAGGAGGTCGAGCCAGGCCAGGAAGACCTGGATCATGCTCGGATCGCTGTTCACGAAGGTGACGTTCTCGCGGCGGTCGTACGGCTTGTCCTTGCCGCCCTCGGCCCAGTAGAGGCCCACGCCCACGAGGAACAACTCCCGGTGCGAGAGCCTGCCGACCGCCTGCTTGGCGGCATCCTTGGTGCGCTGCCGCTCCTCGTCGCGGATACGGAGTCTCGCCTCCCAGCCCCGCCTGGCGATCGCTGCCGCTTCCGCGGGGCTGCGCCTGTGCTCCGGCTTCGGCAGGTCTCGTACCCACAGCGAGATCGAACTCTTCGAGCAGCCCAGTTCCGCCTGGATCCGGTCGTACGTCCAGCCCTGGAGCCGCAGTTCCCGGGCCCGCTCGCGCAGGTCGTCCTTCGCGCGCGGCCGCTTGGTCCACTCCGGTGGGGGTTCTCCCTTCACCAGCCGGTGGAGGAGATCGTTGTTGTGGATCTTCAGTTCGTCGCGGATCCGGCGGAGGCTGAGCCCCGCGCGGCGCAGGGCCACCGCTCGTTCCCGGAGTCCTTCGAAGTCGGCGTACTTGCCGGACGCATGTGCCATGTGCATACCGTCCGGGCGGAATGGGGGATTCCGGGGGCGAACGGTGTGCGATTCGGCAGTTCGAGGGATTTCGGGGCGGATCGCTGTCGTCCGGTCGCGGGGTGTGGTGTGCGGGGATGCCGGAAAGTCGACGGAAAAGCCGTCGCGGGCGCCCGTAGGCTGGGGGCATGACCACGACGGGGGAAGACCACGTGGCGGTCCGGGGTGGGCCGTGGTGGTGGGACAGGCGGCGCGGCGCGGTGCTGGACGTGTCGCTGGCGGCCGTGTCGGCGTTGGAGTGTGCGTTCGAGGGGGTTCCGTTCGCGCGGGAGGCGGGGATTCCGCCGGCGGTGGGGGTGGTGTTCGGGCTGCTGGCCGGGGCCGTGCTGGTGGTGCGGCGCAAGTGGCCGGTGGCCGTGGTACTGGTGGCGGTCGCGATCACTCCGGCGCGGATGGGGTTTCTGCTGGGTGTCGTCGGTCTGTACACGCTGGCCGCGTGCGAGGTGCCGCGCCGGATCATCGCCTCGCTCGCGGGGATGTCGCTGGTCGGGACGGCGATCGTGACGTTCGTGCGGGTGCGGCAGGACCTGGCGCGGGGGGAGCCGACGCTCGGGGACTGGTTCGTGCCGTTCGCCGCGCTCACGATCTCGCTGGGGCTGACCGCGCCGCCGGTGCTGCTGGGGCTGTACGTGGGGGCGCGGCGGCGGCTGATGGAGAGTCTGCGGGAGCGGGCGGACAGTCTGGAGCGGGAGTTGCAGCTGCTCGCCGAGCGGGCGGAGGAGCGTGCGGAGTGGGCGCGGAACGAGGAGCGGACGCGGATCGCGCGGGAGATGCACGACGTCGTCGCGCATCGGGTGAGTCTGATGGTGGTGCATGCCGCCGCCCTCCAGGCCGTGGCCCGGAAGGATCCGGAGAAGGCCGTGCGGAACGCCGCGCTGGTGGGGGACATGGGGCGGCAGGCGCTGACCGAGCTGCGGGAGATGCTCGGGGTGCTGCGCAGCGGTGGGGACGGGCGGCGGGAGCGGCCGGTGGTGCCGCTGGCCGCGGTGGGGGCGGCGGCGGCCGCGGCGGCTTCGCGGGTCGCCGAGGACGCGGGCGGGGGTGCGGCGGAGGGGCCGTGCCTGGACGAGATCGGTGAGCTGGTCGGGCAGTCGGCGGCGGCGGGGATGGTCGTCGATCTGTCGGTCGAGGGGGAGGCGCGGGCGTATGCGCCGGAGGTGGAGCAGACGGCGTACCGGGTGGTGCAGGAGGCGCTGACGAACGTCCACAAGCACGCGGCGGGGGCGAGGACGCGTGTGCGGCTGGCGCATCGGGGGTCGGAGATCGCGATGCAGGTGGAGAACGAGCCGCCGCCGAAGGGGGCGTCGGCGTCGTCGGCGCGGTTGCCGTCCGGGGGGAACGGTCTGGTGGGGATGCGGGAGCGGGTGGTCGCGCTGGGCGGGGTGTTCGTGTCGGGGCCCACGGACGCGGGGGGTTTCCGGGTGTCGGCGGTGATTCCGGCGTCGTAGTGCCGCCGGGAGGCCGCCGGGGTGCGGCGGCCCGGTGTCATCCGGCGGTGAGGCGGGTGGGCTGTATGCCGGAGACGAGGGTGGTGAGGGCGTGGTCGACGTCGGGGCCGAGGTACCAGTCGCCGGTGTGGTCGAGGGCGTAGACGCGGCCCTGGGTGTCGATGGCGATCAGGGCCTGGGTGTCGGTCTCGGCGCCGAGGGGGCAGACCTCGGTGTCGAGGGCGCGGCCGAGGTCGCCGAGGGTGCGGGCCAGGTGGAGGCCGTGCAGGGGGTCGAGGTGGAGGGTGGCGGGGGCGACCTGGCGGCCGGGTCCGGTGGGGGTGAGGTGCAGGCCGCCGAATTCGGCCCAGGCCTCGACGGCGGCGGGGAAGACGGTGTGGCGGTGTCCGGCGGGGGAGGTGTGGCCGCGCAGGGTGTCGGCCCAGATCTCGGCCTGTTCGATGTCCCAGCGTCCGGGGCGCCAGCCGGCGGCGCGCAGGGCGGCGTCGACGGGGACGGGGAAGCGGGGCGGGAGTGCTCCCTGTCCGAACGGGGCGGGGGGCTGGGGGGAGGGGGCGCGGTCGGTGTGCATCTGCCCTTCGATCGTCGGTGGTCGTGGGGTGTTCGAGGTGGTTCGGGGTGGTCCGGGGTCAGTCGGCAGTGGGGTCGACGATGCGGACGCCGAAGTGGGCGCTGAGGGCGGTGCAGGCGCGGCAGGGGGCGGCGAAGCTGCCGTGCAGGGGGTCGCCGTCCTCGCGGATGCGGCGGGCGGTGAGTTTGGCGTGCTTGAGGGCTTTGCGGGCTTCGCCGTTGGTCATGGGCTTGCGGGAGGCGCGTTTGCTGCGGGCGGCGTCGGCGGCGGCGATGTGGCGGGAGATGAGGATGGTCTCGGCGCAGCGACCGGTGAAGCGGTCGCGCTGGTCGCTGGTGAGGGTGTCGAGGAAGTCCTGCACGAGGGGGTGGAGGGCGGGGGGTGTGTCGCCGCGGGCGGCGGTGCCGGTGAGGGTGGTGCCGCGGACGGAGAGGGCGGCGGCGATGGTGGGCAGGATGCCGTCGCGGCGGTGACGGAGGGTCGGCGGGGCGGGGGCGGCGGTGGCGCTCCAGCCGATGCGGGGGTCGCCGTTCCGGGGGTCGCCCGGCCTGCTGGTCCGTGGTCCGGTGTGCGTCGCGTTCATGATCGTCATCCCCTCCCGAGCGTCCCCCCGGCGGTCACAGACTGCCAAATGCCGCGGCCGGTGTGGAAGCTGGGGCGGGGCGACACGCCCGGGTCCGGGCGGGTTGTCACGGTGGGGTGACGGCTGGTCACGGCGGTGGCGGGGGGTGGGGGCCGGTGCCGGTGACCGGTGTCGACGTACCGCATAGGCTGTCGGCACCGCGATCCATGCGGTGATCCGTGTGGTCGGCGCGTGGTGAGGACAGAGGTGACAGTCGCTGCGGTCCGCAGGGTGCCAGAGGTGGTCCTGCGGGTCGTACTGAATGCCGCAGGGGGCAACCGCCATGACGACAGGTCGGCTCGGGCTGGGGGCACCTCCCGGCCGCCAGGCCCAGGGACACGCCGCGCCGCCGAACGCGGCCTACGCCGGGCAGGTCGTGCATTTCCCGGATCCGGTCCGGGCGGCCCGTCACCCGAGGGGGGTGCGGGTGGACGAGCGTGGCTACCCCGACTTCTCCCCGTACGCGCGGGCGGCGGCGGAGATCGCCGAGCCGCCGGAGGGGTTCGGGGTCGACGAGTTGCGGCTGACGGACTACGTGTCGGCGAACGCGGCGCTGGCGGCGTCCGGGCACGAGTTGTGGGACACGGTGCCGGCGGTGGCGACGCCGCACGGCTGGACGTGGCACCACGTGGCGGGGACGCGGCGGCTGGAGCTGGTGCCGGTCGAGGTGAAGGCGCTGCTGCGGCACCACGGCGGGCTCGCGACGGCGAACGTGGACCAGGGCAAGCGGGGGACGCGGCCGTTGCAGGAGACCCGTCCGGCGCACTTCGGGCTGCCGAAGTCGGGGGTCGCGGTGACGGAGCAGCAGGTGCAGGGGGTCGAGGAGGATCTGGGGTACCGGCTGCCGGGCGCGTACCGGTCGTTCCTGAAGGCGGCGGGCGGGTGCGCGCCGGTGGGGACGGCGCTGGACGCGGAGCTGGGGCTGCTGGTGGACCAGCCGTTCTTCACGGTGCGGGAGGAGGCGGCGGTCAACGACCTGGTGTACGTCAACAAGTGCCTGCGGGACCATCTGACGAAGGACTATCTCGGGGTCGCGTTCCTCCAGGGCGGGTTGCTGGCCGTGAAGGTGAAGGGCGACCGGGTGGGTTCGGTGTGGTTCTGCGCGTACGACGACGCGCGTGACGTGGATCCGTCGTGGTCGCCGGCGGAGCGGGTGGAGCGGCTGCTGCTGCCGTGCGGGGACGACTTCGACGCGTTCCTGTCGCGGCTGGCGGGGTCGCCGCCGGAGTTGGAGACCGTGGCGAATCTGATGGTGGACGGCGGGTTCGCGCGTGCCGTTCCCGTCTCTTCCGTGGGGGAGTGAGCTGGCGATGGTGACGTTCGCGCAGGCGCAGGAGCGCGCGGAGGAGTGGATCAACGGGGACGTGCCGGCGTACCAGCACCGTGAGGTGCGGGTGCGGGAGTTCGAGCTGGGGTTCGTGGTCTGGGCGGAGGACCGGGCGGACGGGCCGCGTTCGGACGGGGGCGCGCAGCGGCTGGTGATCGCGCGGGACAGCGGTGAGGCGACGCTGTGGCCCGCGCTGCCGGTGGGCGAGGTGATCCGCCGCTACGAGGAGGAGTACGGCCGCCCGGACGCCGTGGACTCCCCGGCGCCGGCGCCCGCGGCGCGGGTGGATCTGAACCAGACGTCGTTCCTGCTGAGTCCGCCGGAGTGGCTGCAGGAGGCGGCGGACCGGCTGGGGATCGCGGACCGGCGGGGCGACGGCCCGGGCGGGGAGTCCGGGGCGGGGGCCGAGGAGGCCGCCGCCGGGTCCGGCGCCGTGGCGTCGGGGGCGCCCGCCGCGCCCGGCGGCGGCGTGGCGTGGCCGGCCGCCGGGGGCGATGACGCGGACGGCTCCGGTGCGGGCGCGGGGGCGCCCGCCGGGGCGCCGCCGTCCGCCGGGACGGACACGACCGCGGACGCGGGCGAGGAGCGTTCCGTACCGCTGCCCGAGACGGTGTTCGCGCCGCCGCTGAGCGCCGCCGACGTCGGGGCGCCGCCGCCCGCGGTGTCGCCGGACGCCGGGACGGCGTCGATGGAGGGCGGCAGCCGGCTCCCGCCGACGGCGCCTGCGCCGGGCGGCACGGCCCCCGCGGCGGGTGCGCCGCAGGGGAGCACGCCGCCGCCCGGGTACGGGTATCCGCAGGGGCCCGGTACGCCGCCGGGTGCTCCGCGGGTGCCGGGGCGGCCGGACGCGTCGAGCGCCAGGGACAGCGCCGACGCCGCGACCGGCAAGGCGGCGCCGCCGCCTCCGCCGGGTGCGCCGCAGCCGCCGGGTGCGCCGAACGTGCCGGGTGCGCCGAACGTGCCGGGTACGCCGGGGGCGCGTCCCGGCGGCACGTCCGCGCCCTCCGGTCCGGGAGCGCCGGGGACGCCGGGGACGCCGGCGGGCGGGTACGTGCCGACGCAGCTCGTGTCGGCGCTGGGAGCCGACGGCCCCGAGGGGACGGGCGGGGCGGGCGCGCCGCAGCCGCCGGCTGCTCCCGGCGCGCCGGGAGCTCCGGGGACGCCCGGTGCGCCGAATCCGCCGGGTGCGCCGCAGTCTGCGGGTGGGCCGCCTCCGCCGGGTGCGCCGAATCCGCCGGGTGCGCCGAGCGTGCCGGGTGCGCCGCCGCAGCCGCCCGGTGCCCCCGGTGCCGTGCACCACGCCGAGACGGTGCTGGCCGCGCCCCCGGCCGGCGGCCCCGGTGTGCCCCCGCCGCCGCAGCCGCCGGGCGCGCCCCGTACGCCGCCTCCGCCGGGAGCTCCCGGCGTGCCGCCCGGTGCCGTGCCGCCGCCGGGCGCGCCCGTGCCCGGGCAGCCGCCGGCGTACGGGTATCCGCAGCAGCCCGCCGGGCGGCCGACCGTCGGCCCCGGCTATCAGGCCGTGCTGCGCTACCGGGCGCAGGACGGGTCCGAGCAGCAGCTGATCCGGCGTTCGGCGCCGGGCATGCCGCACCCGGAGTGGCAGATCTTCCACGAGCTGCGGGCGATGAACGTGCCGCCGGACCAGGTGCTGGAGCTGCACACGGAGCTGGAGTCGTGCGAGCTGCCGGGCGCGTACTGCGCCCGGATGATCCGGGAGCAGTGGCCGCAGGCGCGGATCACGTCCATCGCGCCGTACGGCACGGACCACGCGGGCCGGCGCCAGGGCATGCAGCAGCTCCTCGCCCACCAGGGCGAGCTGCACCAGGTGGCGGACGGCCCGGCGCGGCCGGCGCCGGTGCGCGCGCCGCTGCCGCCGGTGCCGCCCGCGCCGCCGGTTCCGCCGGAGGGCGTCGCGCAGGAGCTGGGGGCGGCGTTCGGGCCGGGGATCTTCCGGTTCGAGCAGGCCGCGGTGGACCGGCAGGGCGTGCCGCCGGTCGTGGCGCACACGCTGGTGGTGGCGGGGCTGCCGCTGGACATGGGCCCGTTCTTCTGGGCGCAGGCCCAGCCGGGGCGGCCGGTGCCGACGCTGGCGGAGCTGGCGGCCGAGCGCGGGGTGCAGCCGGCCCCGGACGCGGGCTCGTACCTGGTGGTGGGCAGCGACTTCGGCAAGGCGATCTGCGTGCAGTACGGCACCGCGAACATCGTCGCCGTGCCGGTGGAGGCGGGGCCGGGCGGGGCGCCCGTACCGCCGCAGTTCGTGAACACCGGGCTGCCGGAGTTCGCGCGCTGCCTGGCGCTGCTCGGCCGGATGTGGCGCCTGAGGTACGGGCTGAACCAGGAGCAGGCGGGCCGCTGGACCGTCGACTTCCAGGCCCAGCTGGCCGCGCTGGACCCGGCGGCGCTCGGGTCGCCGGAGAGCTGGTGGTCGGTGCTGCTGGAGCAGATGTGGGACGGGCTGCTGTGAGGCGGCGCCGTCGCTGACGCGCCCCGTGGGCCCGGCCCCGGCCGGGGCCGGGGCGGCCGTCGGCGGTGAGGCGGGCCACGGCGGTGAAGGCGTCGCGCTCCAGGACCGCCTCAGTCCGCCAGCACCGGGAATCTCCGCGGCGCCAGCACCAGCAGCACCGCGAAGGCCAGCACCGCCGCGCCGGCCGCGCCCAGGTAGACCGCGTGCACGGCGTCGGCGACGGCCCGCCGGGTGGTCTCGGACGCGGCGCCCGCGTCCAGCGCCCGCGTCACCGCGTCGAGGTCGCCCGCGCCGCCCAGCCGTGCCGCCAGCACCCCGTTGGCGACGGCGCCGAACACCGCGGCCCCGACCGTCTGGCCGGTCTGGCGGCAGAAGAGGACGGACGCGGTCGCCGTGCCGCGCTCGGACCAGCCCACCGTCGACTGGACGCCGACGATCAGCGGGAGCTGGAACAGGCCGAGGGCGGCGCCGAGCAGCAGCATCAGCAGGGCCGGCTGCCAGGCCTCGCCCGGGTAGGGCAGGAAGGGGAACGCGCACAGGATCAGCGCGGCCGTGCCGATGCCCAGCACGGCCGTGTCGCGGAAGCCGATCCTGCGGTACACGTGCTGGCTCAGCGCCGCCGACACCGGCCAGCTGAGCGTCCAGACGGACAGCACGAAACCGGCGGCCACGGGGGCCAGGCCCAGCACCGCCTGGGCGTAGGTGGGCAGGAACAC
This sequence comes from Streptomyces glaucus, assembly GCF_039533365.1. Classification (NCBI taxonomy): domain Bacteria; kingdom Bacillati; phylum Actinomycetota; class Actinomycetes; order Kitasatosporales; family Streptomycetaceae; genus Streptomyces; species Streptomyces glaucus. The sequence goes on along the minus strand of NZ_BAAATK010000026.1, from coordinate 60,028 downwards.
CGTCGGGGCCACCATCAGCAGGCCCAGCGCGCCCAGGGCGAGGTTCACCGCGGCGATCGTGCGGCGCCGCCACACCCACCCCGGGATGATCGGTTCCGCCGCCCGGCGTTCCACCACGGCCACGACCCCCGCCAGCAGGAGTCCCGCGCCGAACAGGGCGAGGGAGGGCGCCGACAGCCACGGCCACGCCACCCCGCCCTGCACCAGGGCGGTGAGCAGTACGCCGCCGCAGGCGAAGACCGCGAGCGCGCCCGCCCAGTCGATGCGCGGGCGCGGGCCGGTGTCCTCCCGCTGCGGCTCGTGCAGGTACCGGGCGATCAGCCACAGGGCGAGAGCCCCGACCGGCAGGTTGACCAGGAAGATCCAGCGCCAGTCGGCGTACGCGGCAAGCACTCCGCCCAGGCCCGGGCCGGCGACCGCGGACACCGCCCACACCGTGGACAGCTTCGCCTGGATCTTCGGGCGCTCCTTGAGCGGGTACAGGTCGGCGGCGAGCGTCTGCACCGTGCCCTGCAGGGCGCCGCCGCCCAGGCCCTGCACGACGCGGAAGGCGATGAGCGCGGCCATGTTCCAGGCGAGCGCGCACAGCAGGGAGCCGAGGAGGAACAGGGCGGCGCCCGCGATCAGCACCGGTTTGCGGCCGAAGGTGTCGGAGAGCTTGCCGTAGACGGGGAGGGTGACGGTGACGGCCAGCAGGTAGCCGGAGAACAGCCAGGAGAAGACGGAGAAGCCGCCGAGGTCGCCGACGATCTGCGGGACGGCGGTGGAGACGACGGTGGAGTCCAGCGCCGCCAGCGCCATCGCCAGCATCAGGGCGGCGACGACGGCGCCGCGCCGGCCGGCCGTGGCGGGGCGCGCGGTGTCGCGCAGCGCGGGTCTGGTGCCGCCCACCCGGATCCCCTCCTCCTCGGACCCGTCGCGGGCCCCGCTTTCCCCGTACACCTGTCTGCCGCGCACAGCTTCCCACCCGGGCCCGGCGCGGCGGGAGAGCGGGGCCGGGTGCGACCGGAGGAGGAGAGCGACCCCGAGAGGCGCTCCGCCGAAGGGTGTACCGCCCCTAGGGGTTCCTCCGCACCACGGCTCGGGGAGGGTTCGTACCGGCGGAGGACGAGCGGGGGACGGGGGCGTCCTTAACCTGGCTTCACACCGGCGGGGGCGGTGGACCGTACCGATGGGGTGGGGTTTTCCCCCGGCACAAGAGTGCGCCGGGCACCAGCGCGCCGGACCCCCGGCGACGGCCAGACTCGGGGACGCACCGCTTTTCGTCGCGCTTCTTTCGACACCGCTGAGCACGACCGCTCGACGCCGGGCACCGGCGACCGACTTGACGACCGACATAGGAGACATGCCATGACATCGGCCGTGACCATCACCAGGCACGGGGGTACGGGAGAGCGTACGGCCGTTGCCGCGCGAGCCCGGCAGGTCGTGAAGGCGTACGGGGCCGGGGAGACCCGGGTCGTCGCCCTCGACCACGTCGACGTGGACATCGACCGGGGCCGGTTCACCGCGATCATGGGACCCTCGGGGTCCGGCAAGTCCACCCTGATGCACTGCCTGGCCGGGCTCGACACCGTGACGTCCGGGAAGATCTACCTCGACGAGACCGAGATCACCGGGCTGAAGGACAAGAAGCTCACCCGGCTGCGCCGGGACCGGATCGGGTTCATCTTCCAGGCGTTCAACCTGCTGCCGACGCTGAACGCGCTGGAGAACATCACGCTGCCCATGGACATAGCGGGCCGCAAGCCGGACCGGCAGTGGCTGGAGCGGGTGGTGGAGACGGTCGGGCTCGCCGGGCGGCTCAAGCACCGGCCGACGCAGCTGTCGGGCGGCCAGCAGCAGCGGGTCGCGGTGGCGCGGGCGCTCGCCGCCCGGCCCGAGATCATCTTCGGGGACGAGCCGACCGGCAACCTCGACTCCCGCGCGGGCGCCGAGGTGCTGGGCTTCCTGCGCCGCTCGGTCGACGAGCTGGGCCAGACGATCGTCATGGTCACCCACGACCCGGTCGCCGCCTCCTACGCCGACCGCGTGCTGTACCTCGCCGACGGCCGCATCGTCGACGAGATGCACCAGCCGACGGCCGATCAGGTCCTGGACCGCATGAAGGACTTCGACGCGCGGGGGCGCACGTCATGACCGTGCTGAAGACCTCGATGCGCAACTTCCTCGCGCACAAGGGCCGCATGGCGCTGTCGGCGGTGGCCGTGCTGCTGTCGGTGGCGTTCGTGTGCGGCACGCTGGTGTTCACCGACACGATGAGCACCACGTTCGACAAGCTGTTCGCGGCCACCTCGTCGGACGTCACGGTGAGCGCCAAGGGCGCCTCCGACACGGGGGAGACGACCTCCGACGACGGCAAGCCGCCGGTGATACCGGCCTCCGTGCTCGACGAGGTGCGCGGGGCGGACGGGGTGAAGTCGGCCGAGGGCACGGTGTTCTCCACCTCGGTGACCGTCGTCGACGGCGACCGGGACAACCTGTCGCCCACCAACGGCGGCCCGACCATCGTCGGCAGCTGGAACGGCACCGACGCCCGCACCATGGAGATCACCTCCGGTGCGGCGCCCGAGGGCCCGGACCAGATCATGGTCGACGCCGACACCGCCGACAAGCACGGCCTGGAGCTCGGCGACGAGATCGGCGTGATCAGCGTCGTCGGCACGCACACGGCGAGGATCTCCGGCATCGCCGAGTTCACCGTCACCAACCCCGGCGCGGCGGTCTTCTACCTGGACACGAGGACCGCGCAGCGGACCCTGGTCGGCGGCAGCGGCGTCTACACCAACGTCAACGTCACCGCCGCGGCCGGCGTCAGCGACGCGCAGCTGAAGAAGAACGTCCTGGCCGAACTCGGCGGCGGCTACAAGGTGCAGACCGCCGAGGAGACCGCGGAGGCCAACCGGAAGAGCGTCGAGGACTTCATGAACGTCATGAAGTACGCGATGCTCGGCTTCGCCGGGATCGCCTTCCTCGTCGGCATCTTCCTGATCGTCAACACCTTCTCCATGCTGGTCGCCCAGCGCACCCGCGAGATCGGCCTGATGCGGGCCATCGGCTCCTCCCGCAAGCAGGTCAACCGCTCGGTGCTGGCCGAGGCGCTGCTGCTCGGCGTCGTCGGCTCGGTGCTCGGCGTCGGCGCGGGCGTCGGGCTCGCGGTCGGGCTGATGAACCTCATGGGCCTGATGGGCATGGAGCTGTCCACGGACGACCTCACCATCGCCTGGACGACCCCGGTGACCGGCCTGGTCCTGGGCGTCGTCGTCACCGTGCTGGCCGCCTACCTGCCCGCGCGGCGGGCCGGGAGGATCTCCCCGATGGCCGCGCTGCGCGACGCCGGGACCCCGGCGGACGGCAGGGCCGGCCGGGTGCGGGGCGCCGTCGGCCTGCTTCTCACCGGCGCCGGCGCCGGCGCCCTGTACCTGGCGGGGGCCGCCGACAGGGCCGCGGACGGCTCCCTGTGGCTGGGCCTGGGCGTGGTGCTGTCCCTGCTCGGCTTCGTCGTCGTCGGCCCGGTGCTGGCGAGCGGCGTGGTGCGGGTCCTCGGCGCGGTCCTGCTGCGGGTCTTCGGCCCCGTGGGCCGCATGGCCGAGCGCAACGCGCTGCGCAACCCGCGCCGCACCGGCGCCACCGGAGCGGCCCTGATGATCGGCCTGGCACTGGTGGCCTGCCTGTCGGTGGTCGGCTCCTCAATGGTCGCCTCGGCCACGGACCAGCTCGACAAAACGGTCGGCACCGACTTCATCGTCCAGTCCGACAGCGGCCAGCTGATCACTCCGCAGGTCGTCGAGGCGGCCAGGAACACGCCGGGCCTGGAGCGGGTCACCGAGTACAAGGTGCTCGACGCCGACCTGACCACGCCCGACGGGAAGACCTCGAAGGGCGAGACGATCAACGCGGCCGACCCGACGTACGTCGAGGACCTGCGCACCGAGACCGTCGCGGGCGACCTCGCCGACGCCTACCGCCCGGACTCGATGTCCGTCTTCGAGGGCTTCGCCGAGGAACACGGACTGACCGTCGGCTCCCAGGTGAAGGTCGACTTCCGGGACGGCCGCACCGCCACGCTCACCGTCCGCGCGATCACCAGCGACGACGTGGTGATCGACAAGGGCGCGATGTACGCCTCGATCGCCACGGTCGCCGAGTACGTGCCGGCCGGGAAGATGCCGCTGGACGTGCTGCTCTTCGCCTCGGCGGAGGAGGGACGGCAGGACGCCGCGTACCGGGACCTGAAGGCCGCGCTGGACGACTACCCGCAGTACACCGTCCGCGACCAGACCGACTACAAGGAAGCCCTGAAGGACCAGATCGGCCAGCTGCTGAACATGGTCTACGGCCTGCTCGCCCTCGCGATCGTCGTCGCGGTGCTCGGCGTGGTGAACACCCTGGCCCTGTCGGTGGTCGAGCGGACCCGGGAGATCGGCCTGCTGCGCGCGATCGGCCTCTCCCGCCGCCAGCTGCGCCGCATGATCCGCATGGAGTCCGTCGTCATCGCCCTCTTCGGCGCCCTGCTGGGCCTCGGCCTGGGCATGGCCTGGGGCGCCACCGCGCAGCAGCTGCTCGCCCTGGAGGGCCTGAACGTCCTCGACATCCCCTGGCCGACGATCACCGGCGTCTTCGTCGCCTCGGCCTTCGTGGGCCTGTTCGCGGCCCTGATCCCGGCGTTCCGCGCGGGGCGGATGAACGTGCTGAACGCGATCGCCACCGAGTAGCCGCCCCACGGGGGCCGTTCCGGCCCGGTGCCGGGAAGCCGCAGCGGCTTCCCGGCACCGGGCCGCCGGCGTGCGGGGCGGCGGGTCCCCGGGAGGCGGAGCCCCGCGGCGCCGGCCGCCCCGCCGGCCACGGCACCGCGCCGGTCACGGCGCCTCACCAGCCACCGCAGGAACCGGCGTTGTCCACAGCCCCCCGTGCACGGCGCCGCACCGTCGTACGCTGGAGACCCCCGGCCCGTCGCACGCGTCGGGCCCGTCGTGTTGCCCACCCCCGGACGAAAGCCGCCCCCCATGAGCCTGCACGGTCTGCTCGACGCCGTCGTCAAGGACGCCGCCCTCGCGGAAGCGGTCAAGGCCGCCGCGGACGGCAACCGCATGCACGTCGACCTGGTCGGCCCCCCGGCGGCCCGCCCCTTCACGGTCGCGGCCCTCGCCCGGGAGACCGGCCGCCCCGTGCTGGCGGTGACGGCGACGGGACGCGAGGCGGAGGACCTGGCCGCCGCCCTGCGCTCCCTGCTGCCCCCGGAGGGGGTCGTGGAGTACCCCTCCTGGGAGACCCTCCCGCACGAGCGCCTCAGCCCCCGCAGCGACACCGTCGGCCGCCGCCTGGCCGTGCTGCGCCGCCTGGCCCACCCCAGCGCCGACGACCCCGGGGCCGGCCCGGTCTCCGTCGTCGTCGCACCCGTGCGGTCCGTGCTGCAGCCGCAGGTCAAGGGCCTCGGCGACCTGGAACCGGTCTCCCTGCGGACCGGCCAGAACGCCGACCTGGACGACGTGGTGAACGCCCTCGCCGCCGCCGCGTACACGCGTGTGGAGCTGGTCGAGAAGCGCGGCGAGTTCGCCGTGCGCGGCGGCATCCTGGACGTCTTCCCGCCCACCGAGGAACACCCCCTGCGCATCGAGTTCTGGGGCGACGACGTCGAGGAGATCCGCTACTTCAAGGTCGCCGACCAGCGCTCCCTGGAGGTCGCCGAGCACGGCCTGTGGGCACCGCCCTGCCGCGAGCTGCTGCTCACCGAGGACGTCCGCGCCCGCGCGCGTGCGCTCGCCGAGGACCACCCCGAGCTGGGCGAGCTGCTCGGCAAGATCGCCGAGGGGATCGCGGTGGAGGGCATGGAGTCCCTGGCGCCCGTCCTCGTCGACGAGATGGAGCTGCTGCTCGACGTGCTGCCCCAGGGCTCCATGGCCGTCGTGTGCGACCCGGAGCGGGTGCGGACGCGGGCCGCCGACCTCGTGGCCACCAGCCAGGAGTTCCTCCAGGCCTCCTGGGCGGCCACCGCGGGCGGCGGCGAGGCGCCCATCGACGTCGGCGCGGCCTCCCTGTGGTCCCTCGCGGACGTCCGGGACCGGGCCGGCGAACTGGGCATGATGTGGTGGTCGGTGTCACCGTTCGCCGCCGACGCCCTGGAGGAGGCCGACACGCTCAAGCTCGGCATGCGCGCGCCGGAGGCCTACCGCGGCGACACCGCCCGCGCGCTGGCCGACACCAAGGGCTGGCTCGCCGACGGCTGGCGCACGGTCTTCGTCACCGAGGGCCACGGCCCGGCCGCCCGCACGGTCGAGGTGCTCGGCGGCGAGGGCGTCGCGGCCCGCCTGGACACGGACCTCGGCGAGATCTCCCCGTCCGTCGTGCACGTCGCCTGCGGCTGCATCGACCACGGCTTCGTCGACCCGGTGCTCAGGATCGCCGTGCTCACCGAGACCGACCTGTCCGGCCAGAAGGCCGCCGGCCGGGACGGCGCCCGGATGCCGGCCCGGCGCCGCAAGACCATCGACCCGCTCACCCTGGAGCCGGGCGACCACATCGTCCACGAGCAGCACGGCGTGGGCCGCTACATCGAGATGGTGCAGCGCACCGTGCAGGGCGCGACCCGCGAGTACCTGGTCGTGGAGTACGCCCCCGCCAAGCGCGGCCAGCCCGGCGACCGCCTCTACATCCCCACCGACCAGCTGGAGCAGATCACCAAGTACGTCGGCGGCGAGGCCCCCACCCTGCACCGGCTGGGCGGCGCCGACTGGACCAAGACCAAGGCCCGCGCGAAGAAGGCGGTCAAGGAGATCGCCGCCGACCTGATCAAGCTGTACAGCGCGCGCATGGCGGCGCCCGGCCACGCCTTCTCCCCCGACACGCCCTGGCAGCGCGAGCTGGAGGACGCCTTCCCCTACGCGGAGACCCCCGACCAGCTCACCACGATCGCCGAGGTCAAGGAGGACATGGAGAAGTCGGTCCCGATGGACCGCCTGATCTGCGGCGACGTCGGCTACGGCAAGACCGAGATCGCGGTGCGGGCCGCCTTCAAGGCCGTGCAGGACGGCAAGCAGGTGGCCGTGCTCGTGCCGACGACGCTGCTGGTGCAGCAGCACTTCGGCACGTTCTCCGAGCGGTACGCGCAGTTCCCGGTGACCGTGAAGGCGCTGTCCCGCTTCCAGACCGACACCGAGGCCAAGGCGGTGCTGGAGGGGCTGCGCGACGGCACGGTGGACGTCGTCATCGGCACCCACCGCCTGTTCTCCTCCGAGACCAAGTTCAAGGACCTGGGCCTGGTCATCGTCGACGAGGAGCAGCGCTTCGGCGTCGAGCACAAGGAGCAGCTGAAGAAGCTGCGGGCCAACGTCGACGTGCTGACCATGTCCGCGACGCCGATCCCGCGCACCCTGGAGATGGCGGTCACCGGCATCCGCGAGATGTCCACGATCACCACCCCGCCGGAGGAGCGCCACCCGGTGCTCACCTTCGTCGGCCCGTACGAGGAGAAGCAGATCGGCGCGGCGATCCGCCGCGAACTGCTGCGCGAGGGCCAGGTCTTCTACATCCACAACCGGGTCGAGTCCATCGACCGGGCGGCGGCCCGGCTGCGGCAGATCGTGCCCGAGGCGCGCATCGCCACCGCCCACGGCCAGATGTCGGAGGCGGCGCTGGAGAAGGTCGTCGTCGACTTCTGGGAGAAGAAGTTCGACGTGCTGGTGTCGACGACGATCGTCGAGTCCGGCATCGACATCTCCAACGCCAACACCCTGATCGTCGAGCGTGGCGACACCTTCGGCCTGTCGCAGCTGCACCAGCTGCGCGGCCGGGTGGGCCGGGGCCGCGAGCGCGGCTACGCCTACTTCCTCTACCCGCCGGAGAAGCCGCTGACGGAGACCGCCCACGAGCGCCTGGCCACCATCGCCCAGCACACGGAGATGGGCGCGGGCATGTACGTCGCGATGAAGGACCTGGAGATCCGCGGCGCGGGCAACCTGCTCGGCGGCGAACAGTCCGGCCACATCGCGGGCGTCGGCTTCGACCTGTACGTGCGGATGGTCGGCGAGGCCGTCGCCGACTACCGGCGCCAGCTGGAGACGGGCGAGATCGAGGAGGAGGCGCCGCTGGAGGTCAAGATCGAGCTCCCCGTCGACGCGCACGTCCCGCACGACTACGCCCCCGGCGAGCGGCTGCGGCTCCAGGCGTACCGCGCCATCGCCTCCGCCAACAGCGAGGAGGACATCAAGGCCGTACGCGAGGAACTCGTCGACCGCTACGGCAAGCTGCCCGAGCCGGTGGAGAACCTGCTGCTGGTCGCGGGCCTGCGGATGCTCGCGCGCGCGTGCGGCGTCGGCGAGATCGTCCTGCAGGGCGCCAACGTCCGCTTCGCGCCGGTGGACCTGCGCGAGTCGCAGGAGCTCAGGGTCAAGCGGCTGTACCCCGGGACCGTCGTCAAGCCGTCGGCGCACCAGGTGCTGGTGCCGCGCCCGAAGACGGCGAAGGTGGGCGGCAAGCCGGTGGTCGGGCGGGAACTGCTCGCCTGGACCGGGGAGTTCCTGACGTCGGTCCTGGGGTCGTGAGCCGGGCCCGGGCGCGGGTGCGTCAGGCCACCGGCCGCACGCGGGCCTCGGCGGTCTGCCGGGGCCCGGGATCCTGGCGCGCCCGAAGGTCCGGGCGGGAGCGGCGGGCCCGGCGCAGGGCCGCCGCCAGCCGGTCGCGGACCGCCAGCTGGGCGGCGATCCGCGCGTCCATCACGGCCAGCCGCTCGGCGGCGACCTCCAGCGCCCGGTCGGAGGCGGGCGCCGCGGTGACGTCGCCGTCCAGGCAGGACAGGAACACCCGTACGTCGTCCAGGGTGAGCCCCGTGTCCAGCAGGAGCCGGATGTTGCGGACGCGGACGGCCGTACGGGGGGCGTAGAGCCGGTAGCCGTTCGCGGCGCGCTCGGAGACGATCAGCCCCGCCTGTTCGTAGTGGCGCAGGGCGCGGGGCGTCGTGCCGGTCGCCTCGGCCAGCTCACCGATCCGCATGCGGGGCGGTTCCGCCCGGTCCTTCCCGCGGGGCGGTTCCGCCCGGTCGGCCCCGCGGGAAGGCTCCCCGCGGGGCGGACCGCCACGGGTTCCCGGCCCCGTGCGCGCCTCCGCGCGGTCCTCGCTTCCGCGGGGCCCCGCCTGGCCGTTCCCGCGGCCGCCGGGCCGCTCCTTCCCACCGTCCTCGCCGTGGCTCTCCACGCGGACCAGTCTCATGCGACGACCGCGCCGCCGTCCACCGGGAGGATCACGCCCGTCACGAACGAGGCCTGCGGCGAGGCGAGCCGGGTGATCGCCCAGGCGACCTCCTCGGGCCGGCCCAGCCGGCCGAGCGGGGTGTGGTCGAGCTGCCACGCGCGGATCGCGGCAAGCTGCTCCGGTGTGCGGCCGGCGTGTTCGCCGATCGGCGTCTCGACCGCTCCGGGGGCCACGGCGGCGACGCGGATGCCGCGGGGGGCGAGTTCCACGGCCCAGCTGCGGGTGAGCACCTCCAGGGCCGCCTTTCCGGCCGCGTACAGGGAGTCGCCGGGCCAGGCGCGCTGCGCCACGGACGTCGTCACGTTCACGACGACGCCCCGGCTGTCCTCCAGGGCCGGGAGCGCGGCCTGGGTGAGCAGGACCGGCGCGTACAGGTTCGTGGCGAGCAGGGACTCCATCGACGCGCGCGTGTACGTGCGCAGGGACTCGGTGGTGACGATCGCGGCGTTGTTGACCAGGACGTCGATCCGGCCGTGGAGCTCCAGCGCCGTGCGGACGGCCGTCCCGGGCCCGTCGGGTGCCGTGATGTCCAGGGCGAGCGGGGTGATGCGGGACGCGTCCCGGGCGGCGGTCTGGGCGAGGGGCGCCGTGCGGCGGCCGACGGCCACGACGTGGGCGCCCTCGGCGGCGAAGGCGTGGGCGGTGGCACGGCCTATGCCGGTGCCGGCGCCGGTGACGAGGACGACGCGGGGCGTCGCGGTTCCGGTCCCGATCGCGGGGTGCGGGTTCTTCATGCGGGGATCGTCCGACCCTGACGCCGGTGTCAGGGTCAAGCCCGGCCGTTCGCGGACACGCGGACGCGGGGACACGCGAGGCCGCCCGCGGGCTCGGGCGTCCGCGGGCGGCCTCGGTGTGCGCAGTGGTTCGGACGCCGGCCGACCACGCCGTGCCCGGCCGCGTCGTGTCCGGCCAGGCCGTGTCCGGCCGCGCCGGACACGGGTCCGAGGGGGCGCGTGTCCGGCGCCGGTCCGGTCCCCGGCCGGCCGGCTCCGTGGATCCGCCGGGCCCGCGGGCCCTACGGCTCCTCCGGCCTGTCGCGTCGTTCACGGTCGCGGTCCATGCCGAACGAGCCCTCCGCCCGCTGCCGGCCCGTGTCGATCCGGTCCTCGTACGTGCCGCCGGTCCGTTCGTCGGACCGCTGTCCGGCGGCTTCGGACGCACGCTTGGCCTTGTCCCGGACCTGACTCTTGATCTTGTCGAAGATGCCCATCCAGAACTCCTTCCGGAGTGACTCAGAACAGACGATACGCCCGGTATGCGCCGTATGCCCGCCGAGGCCTGCCGTGGCACCGCACCCTCTCCGCGTTCCGCCGGACGATCTCGGATGATTGAGGCGTTCGCGCAGCCTACGCAGGGAGCGGTGAGCTTTGCTCGATGAGGGACACGGCAGGGACAGGGGAGCAGGGAACGCGCGCTTCCGCCGCGCCGCGACGGCGCTGGCAGCCGCCGCGCTCCTGGTCTCGGGATGCGAAGGACTCGGCGCGGACGGCCCCTCCGCGGGATCCGGGTCGGCCGCGCCGGACGGGCGGGCGGTCAGCCCGCTGGAGAACCCGGACGGCACGAAGCCGGGGCTCGCGCCCGTGACGACGGACGCGGACCGGGCGGAGGCCCGCGAGCTCATCGGGAAGCTGCCCACGAAGGGGCGAGGGCCGAGGACGGGCTACGACCGCGACGAGTTCGGCTACGCGTGGATGGACACGGCCGACGGGGTGCCGCTGGCGAGGAACGGGTGCGACACCCGCAACGACCTCATCCGGCGCGATGGCCGAGACCTCCGCTTCCGTTCCGGTTCGGACTGCGTGGTCGTCGCCATGACGCTGGACGACCCGTACACCGGGACGACCATCGAGTGGCGCAAGCAGGAGGCGTCCGAGGTGCAGATAGACCACGTGGTGCCGCTGTCGTACAGCTGGCAGATGGGGTCGTCGCGCTGGCCGGAGAGCAGGCGCGAGCAGCTCGCCAACGACGTGCTCAACCTGATCCCGGTCGACGGGCGCACCAATTCGGCCAAGGGCGATGCCGGGCCCGCGTCCTGGCTGCCGCCCGACAGGCGGATCAGGTGCGCCTACGCGGTCCGGTTCGCCCAGGTCGCCCTCAAGTACGAGATGCCGGTCACCGAGCCGGACAAGCGGGTGATGCTGCGGCAGTGCGGCGGCTGACGGGCCGTGGGCGGCGTCCAGGACACCGAACCGCCGAGCTGCGCGAGGAAGAAGCACGACATGGTGGCCCCAGGGCGGCCGGCAGGAACTCGTCGGCCATGCGGAGGAGCACCATGACAGATCTCCCGTCCAGTCCCGCGGAGTTCTTCATCCGCGAGTGGGGTGAACCGCTGCGCGAGGCGTCGTTCCGGACCCGGGACGGTCACGACATCCGGATCCTGAAGTGGGTCGGAGGCGAGGGGGAGGACGGGCTGACCTTCTACCGCACCTCGGGCGCCTGCGACGTCCCGGTGCCGGGCGCGGACGGAAAGCACCGGCAGGAGTTCTTCCTGTCGCGCGGTCCCGGGTGCGACGACATCGCCGAGTCGATCGCCCAGGCGGGGATCTACGCCGCGCGCTCGGGCAGGGCCCTCGCGGCGCGGAACATCTACCGGGCGCCGGGGCCGCTCTGGCCGGGGACCGGACTCGCCGGCTTCGTGGTCACGGATCCCTTCGAGGGCGAGGCGACGAGCACGGTGCTCGCCGATGGCAGGCACGTGGAGTTCCTGATGCTCGTTCCCGCCTTCCCCGCGGAGCTGGACTACGCCTCGCGGCACGGGACCGGTGCGCTGGCCGATGCTCAGGAGCGAGCGGGAGTCCATTTCCGGGATCCGTACCGGAAGCCGGTCTCCCCGACGGCCTCCCGCCGAGAATCGGGCCGATCCGGGTGACCCCTCGGAATCGGTGAACAACGGTGGGCGCTCCGCCGGATCGATCCGGTGGGGTGCCCACACCGCTGCCCGAAAGGTGGCCGACCGCGTGCTCTCTGCGATCGGCTGCCCGGGACGACCGCCTGGGTACCCGTTCGCGCACGGATGCGAAAGCGCCACCTGCCGATGCCGGCCCTCCTGCAGTACATCGCCATCGCCCCAGGCCTCCCCGTCCTCGCCCGGGCCCTGCTCCGCCTCGCCTGGCACGCAAGGGGTGAGGGCTTGGCCAAGAACACCCCCGCCGACCGGATGGCCCGCTTCCAGCAGCTCCTGTCGGCCGCTTTCGAAGAAGCCCGGACGGCCGCCACCCCCGTCCCCCACGACCCGGCCCCCTGGGTCACCGCGGCCCGCGGCCTCGTCCTCCCGCACGAGGGTTCCGCCGCGCCCTCCAGGGCCCCGTTCCCCTCGCCGGCCGCCACCCCGAGCCCGAACTGGACGCCGTCCGCGCCGCGCTGGTCGCCGTGCCCGCCGACGACCCCCGCGCACCCCTGGTCCGCCACCGCCTCGCCGCCGCCCTCACCCTGGCCGGAAAGGGCGCCGAGACCCTGGACCCACCACGCGAACCCTGTCGTCGCCTACGGCCGTGCCCGCGCCCTGGCGATCGTGAAGGCGGGCAAGCGGCGGGCGGCGGCACGCGGACACGTTCCGGGCCGCGGCGGGCCGCATGGAGGAGCGAGCAGGCGACCCGGCAGGGCCCGCGGCGACGGTCGAGGAGCAGATCGTGCAGCATGGGCCGGCGAAGATACGTTCCCGATCAAGAGAACGGACGATCCCCGACGATGGCTGCCCTGATCACCCACCTCGAATCCCGCCTCGGCGGCCTCGCCGGGGCGTGGTCGCCCGGGGAAGAGGCGCCCGAGGGATCCCCGCGGATCGGATACTTCACCGGGGGTGCCCTCCCGGGCGTCCACTCCTTCGCCACGATCGGCCTGTTCAAGACGCCGCTGACCTCGCGCGTGTCCGGCCGGCACCAGCACATGGAACTGCTGGCGTGCGGCCGGGCCGTGCCCGGCGATGACCCCGGCCCGCTGCCGGGCGTCCTGGAGTGGGTCGCCGGGCGTCTCGTGGCCGGCGGGGAGGCGCTCCTGCGCGGGGACGTCATCCCCCTGCCCGTGCCGCTCGTCCCGGGCGGCACGATGACCGCTCTGTACGCCGCGCTCCCGGTGTACTTCGACGATGATTTCGCCTCCGTCGTCCTGGAGAACGGCGTCGAGACGATCGTCGCGTGGCTCGTCCCGATCGGCGCGTCCGAGGCGGCGTACGTCCAGGAGAGGGGCTGGCCCGCATTCGAAGAGGCACTGGCCCGCCAGGACCCCGATCTCCTGGACGTGAACCGGGCCGAGACGGCCCTGGGATGATGGCCCGGTGAGCAGTGAGGCGATGCGGTCGGCCGCGGAGGCCGTCGAGGCGCATGTGCGGGATTTCTTCGCGGGGCATGAGGTGGAGGCCGTTGACTACGACCTCGGACCAGGACGGCGGGAGACGGTGCCGCGCCTGCGCATCCTCGTCGTCGCGCCCGGCCCCCGCGGCGACGCCTGGGCCTACGTGACCGTCGGCTGCCGGGACGTCATGCAGCGCGGCGGCCACGGACTGGAGTTCGTGATGACCGCGCACGTCCGCGACGAGCGGTTCCTCCAGCTCATGGCGATGACCGCCTACTACCACTGCGGCGGGCACCGGCTCGACCTCGCGCACAGCATGCCGCTCGGTGAACCGTGGGTGCCGGGTTCGAGCTGTGACCACCTGCTCGTCACCCTGCCCTACATGCACGGCCCGGACCTCGAACACTGCCCCCTGCCCGGTGGCGGCCACGCCCGCATCCTGTGGACCCTGCCGGTGACCGCCGCCGAGATCGAGTACCGCAGGCGCCACGGCCACGAGGCGCTGGAGCAGCGCCTCGACGACGCGGCGATCATCCCGACGGATCCGTTCCGGAAGTCGGTGGTCTGATGGCGGAGCCGAGGCTGCGAGCGATCGAGGACACGGTCACGGTGTACGGCGGTCCGGTCGATCCACGGCGTCCCGTGCGGCGTGTCCGAGGAGTTCCAGACAGTGACACAGTCATCTGTTGATCGCGTCATCGCCGGGGCGCAGGTGGACGAGTGGCGCCTTCCTGCAGAGGCCGAAGACGCGCTGCGAACCGCAGGAATCCCGGCCGTGGCCGCCTCATGGAAGAAGGCCTGCATTCAGCGGGGCGAGGAGCCTGTTCTTCGTTTCGAAGGTCTTCAGCCTCTCTATGAAATCGTTCGCAGGGTGTCCCTCTGGAATCCGGACAGGGCGTACAGCTGCTTCGGTGTCGAGGCGGAGACGGGTCGCGTTTTCCAGGCGCACCCTGAAACGCCGACAGACGAAGTAAGTCCGCGAACAGCTTTCGGCCGGCCTCGACTGGTAAACAACTCCATTCCCTCTTTCCTCAGGGTGCTCGACCTCGAGATCGCTCGGTACGTCGAACTGTTCGGGGCCCCCTCGGCGCAGCATCTTGCGGAGATGCCCGAGACCATCGACCCTGACGACGAGGTTCTGTGGTCGGTCAGCGAGAAGTATCTCTGGCGGATTCGAGAAATCGACCCCGAAGCCTTCGATGACCCCCAGGGATATTGGAGGAACCTCTACTTCGAGACCTGGGAGCAGGTGGGACGTCCCGCCTTCCGGCGCGGGCCGGGCATTTTTGAGTAGGATTTCGCATGTCTCATGCCACCCGTATACACCGATTCGGGAACACCGTACCGCCATGCCCCCCTTCTCCAGTACACGGCCATCGCCATGGGCCGCCCGGTTCTCGCCCGGGTCCTGTGGGACACCGCCACCCGGCTGGGGTCAACCGCAATGGAACGGCCGGGATGGACGTCGCCGCGTACGGTCTGCTGCCGCGCGAGGAGCTGGATGCCACGTGGTACGGCCCGGCCGCCCCGGAGGCGGCGGACGCCACGCTCGCCGCGCGTGAGGGGGACTGGCGGCCCGGCGCGGCTCTGCTCGCAGCGGCGGGCCAGGACTGGGACCGGCGCTGGTATCTGCTGACCTCCCTCGCCCGGATCGTCCCGGAGGAGGACGCCTGGCTGAACGCCTGGCGCACCGAGCGCCCCGGCGATCCCGACGCGGCGGCCGTCCACGTCCAGGCCCTGCTCCACCGCGCCTGGCACGCCCGCGGCGAGGGCTGTGCCGAACTTGGCCGTGGTGCCCGCCGACGACTCCCGCGCACCCCTGGTCCGGCATCGCCTGCCGCGGCCCTGCCCCTGGCCGGGAAGGGCAGCGAGGCGCTGGAGCGCTTCCGGCTGCTGGAGCCGTGGGCGGGCGGGGAGCCCTGGACCTGCCACGCGCATGCCGTGGCCGCGTACGACCGCGCCCGGGCACTGGCGATCGTGCGCGCGGGCAAGCGGCGTACGGCACCGGTGCCGACGGCCGGCCCCGGCAGGTCACAACCTGCCGAGGGCCTCGGCCAGCGCGGTCGCGGTGGCCGCGATCACTTTGTCGTCGTGCGGGGTGTCATCGAGGGTGCGGTTGGTGAACACCGCCAGCACGATCGGCGCGTTCGATCCGGGCGGCCAGACGATCGCCAGGTCGTTGGCGGTGCCGTGGTTGCTCGCGCCGCCGGTGCCGGTCTTGTTGCCGACCGTCCAGTCCGGGGGAATGCCTGCCTTGATCCGGTCGGCGCCGGTGAGGCTCGCCTTCAGCCATCCGACCAGCCGGGCCCGGTCCCGGGTGTGGAGGATCGAGCCGGTGGTGAGCTCGGCGAAAGTCCGTGCGGCGGCCGCGGGAGTGGTGGTGTCGCGTTTCTCCCCGGGCTGCCACTCGGTCAGCCGGGGTTCCGGCCGGTCCAGGCGACTCACCCGGTCGCCGACGGCGCGGAAGAAGTCGGTCAGCCCGCGCGGCCCGCCGATCTGCTCCAGCAGCATGTTGCCCGCGAAACCGTCGGACTTGGTGACCCCGGCACGGCACAGCTGGGCCGGGGTCATGCCCGTGTCGGTGTACTCGGTGGTCTCGGGGGAGTTCCCGGTCAGGCCGGTCATGTCGGAGGGCTTCCAGCGCACGACTTCGTCCATCAGCCCCGGCCTGCCGGTGCGTGCTTCGTGCAGCACCGCCGCGCAGGCGAACACCTTGAACATGGAGTTGAAGGGGAAGCGCTCGTCGGCCCGGTAGCCGACCGTGCGGCCGGTCCCCAGGTCGATGCCCACCGCACCGATCCGCCCCGCATAGGATTCCTCGAGTTCCCGCAGCGTTCTGCGCAGTTCCGACCCGGAACCGGATGAGGAAGTGCTGCCCGTCCGGGCGGCAGCGACGCTCGTGGAGCCCTCTTCGCCGGCAACGGCACCGGCCGCACAGGCGAGGCCGCCCAGCAGTGCGGAAGCGGTCACGGCCGTGATGGCTAATCGCAGTCGGGGAAACCGTGTCATGCCGGTAAGAAGATCAGACACCGTTCGCGCGTGTCCAGGAGAAAGCGTGCCGACACGCTCGGCACCGGTACGCGATCCCGGCGATCGCCTCCGGGGCGGGCTTGAAGCAGCGGCGGCCGTTCTCCGGCTCCCCGCGGCGGGACTTCGCCTCTCGGCAGCGGCACACCGTGCTCCCGGGACGGGAGGGACCGGAACGCCGGTACTCGTGCAGGTACCGGCCCAGCACCTCAGCAGGCCCGGAACCTGCTCATCCGGCTCCGGATCCGGCCGGCACGGCCGAGCGGCAGGTCAGCCGTCCGCCGGCTCCGCCGCGCTGCGCAGAACGCGGAACTCGTCGCCCTCGGGGTCGGCAAGGACGGCCCAGCCGGAGCCATCGGGATTCCGTAGATCGGCGACAAGGGCGGCACCGAGGCCCAGCAGCCGTTCCACCTCCTGTTCACGCGAGGTCTCCGGGCGCAGACACAGATGGATCCGGTTCTTGATCGTCTTGGGCTCGGGCACCTGGTTGAAGTAGAGCGCTGGGCCCTCCGCCAACAACACCTGGGTCTCCGGATCACCCGGTTTGTCCCCGGGATGCAGCGGACGGCCGGTCACCCTGCTCCAGAACCGGGCCAGCTCGTAGGCATCTGCACAGTCGATCGCCGCGTTCTGCGATACCGAGACCATGCGCGCGAGCCTTCCTGGTCTTCACTCCAGACGCCACCGAGTCGCGACTCAGGGGCGGGCCGGTGTCGAGTGCTGGGACGCGTATCGGCAGCCGACCCCCTTGACGGCGGACGGAGGCGACCGATGAGCGGATGGCGCAGGGCCCTGCCCGAGGCGTCCTCCCCGTCGTGGCTGCCACGCCCACCCGCCGCCGGAAGAGTTTTCGGGTGTCGCGGCAACCGCCGCGGCGCTGATGGAACAGGCGCACCGCGGGGATCCGGCCGCCGCCGACCGGCTCGCGGAGACTCTGCCGTCGCTCACGGCGGCCGCCGAGTCGGGGCAGCTCCTTCGGCATGCGCGGCAAGCCGTCGACGGTGCAGCATTTGGGCGAGGTCCGGGACGAGTCGCTGAATGCCGGTTCGGCAATGCCGTCGGCATCCACTTGTGGCTCGGGGGACCTGTCCTGATGCTTTCGAAGCGCAGGAAGCCGTGGAGCGAGTCGGTCCTGGCTTGACGAGTAAGCGACTGGGTGGCGCGGACCGGGAGTACGGCCCGCACCACCCCCGGCCCGCACCTTCCGAGGAGATGAGTTCATGCCTCCTGTCGCACGACAGGTCCCCCTGCTCCTGCTGCCCGAGGACGAGGCCCGGCTGCTCCGGGCGATCCGGGACAAGCACCGGGAAGTGGTGCTTCTCGACAACGTCCCTTGGCGGTCCGCCGACGAACCCCCGGTACGGGAGTCGATCGGGGACTGCGGGAACATCGTGACTCTCTGGCACCCGGGTATCCATCCGGTGCTGCCCGTCGACACCCGTGTGGACGGCACGGTGTTCGGACCGAGCAGCGGACCTGTCATTCAGTGGATCAGGAGCCTGCGGAAAGAGGCCGTTGTCCTGACCGCAGGGCGATGGGCGGCCGCGGTCGACAAGGCGAGCGACCCGGACATGGCAGCTTTCGTGGGTAGCGTCTGGAAGGTTCTCAACGGCTGTACGACCAACCTGACGGCGCGTTTGGCGGGACCGGGTCCGGACGCTGCCGCGGTCGCTCCGGAACGCGGGGTCAGAGTGGGAGAAAAGGCGGCCGAGCTAGCACTCCAAGGCGCGTTGCAATTGCGGTGGGGAATGATGTATTTGCGGCCCGAGAGCTGACGACAACGCCCTGACGTATGCAGCCTCGGCCCATTCGTGTGCTTTCTGTGATCAATCTCCCGCGATGATGTCGAGCGTCATCTGTTCGCAGATTGATCGAAGGCACCGCACAACCATGCCGCCCTTGCCTCAAGCGCCTGCCGATCAACAAGGTGTTGTTTTCGGAGGTGGGGCCTCGTTGATGTCGTATGCGCATCCCGGACGAGACCCGTGACCAACTTGCTGTGAAGTTCGCGGTGTTGTTCCCGCATCTGGACGAGCGACAGTGGCGGTTGCCGGCGGCCGCGGAGGCCCGGAGCCTGGGCCATGGCGGCATCCGGGCCGTGGCCCGGGCGGCCGGGGTGAGCGAGACAACGGTCCGCAGGGGTATGTCCGACCTGGAGGCGGGCGAGTCCCTGGTTACCGCACTGACAGACCTCCGGGCTGGTCGACAGCACCCACAGCAAAAGAAACGACGTTTCAGTGGTCACCGGTAAGGCCAAGCCGATCTCCGAGGTGCGGGCCGGCGACCGGGTCCTGACGGCCGAGCCCGGCAAGGCCGGAGGTAACGGAAGAATTCGTGCCTGATCACCAGCCGATCAGTTCGTTGGCCCGGATGGCACACCCCGGAGGCTCTACCCGCAGTGCCGCCCGGGCAGGTCGGTTGAGGGGCGTGATGAGAGGACTTTATGAAGCAGCAGCCAAGAATTGACGGTCGTAAGCGGATCGAGACGGAAGGCGGTCCGGTTTTGCTGGGCCCGGTATCGCGGATCACGTCCTGGACGGGACACAACGGTGACTACGACCTCGTCATCGAAATGACTGATGCCGGTCACTCCGAGTGCTGTGACGTGCCCGGCAAGGGCGTGGTAGTGCTTGGAGACGAGCCTCTGGCAACCACGGTCATCGAGTCACGCTCGCTGATCGTTCAGTGGATCCACGGTGATTCCGAGGAGGACATGCGCAGGTATGCCTCGGAAGTCGATGTCGACACCGTCGCATGGCGTCAAGGCCCCGCCTTGGACTGCGATGGGAACCTGGCGCTGATCGACTCGGCGACACCCGGCGGCGAAGTGACCGAAGAGGACATGCTCGTGTTCCCGCTGGAAGCCGGCGCCTACCGCATCGATAGTGCGGAGGTGCCACTCGCTCCGCACTACGCAGCGAAACTCCATTACCTGGTTCCGCTGATGAGCTGGGCTGCTCCGGCAGCATGCGCGACTGGCGGCGGAACCTGCCGGTAGAAGAAAAGGTTCTCGGTACGAAGTCGATCGACCTGGATAATGAGACGCTGTCCGTCCGCCTGCCGATCCGAGAGCCCCACGCCCCCATGCCACCCTCACGCCAATACACCGCCATCGCCATGGGTCTCCCCGTCCTCGCCCGGGCCCTGTGGAGCAGCGCCCGCCTGGCCCGCGCCAACCGCAACGGCACGGCCGGCAGGGACGTCACCGCGTACGGCCTCCTGCCGCGCGAGGAGCTGGACGGCACGGAACACGGCCCCACCGCCCTCGAGTGTGCCGACGCCACCCTCGCCGCCCGGCAGGGCGACTGGCGCCCCAGCGCGGCCCTGCTCGCGGCGACGGGCCAGGACCGGGACCGGCGCTGGCGCCGACCGGCCGCCCTCGCCCGGGGCGCCGTGGAGGCCGTCGACCACTACAAGCTCAATGTCGTGACAGACGACGGCGCGTGCACATGAGGTTTTCAGCCGAAGCCGAGGGTGTCCTCCGTGACGTGGGGTGGTGTCCCGGCCGCCGGGTGGACGTCTCGCTGTGGCGAACTCGACTCGCAGCGGCAGGGCTCCGCATGCACGAGGCCGCTGAGGAATTCCTCTCAGAATTCGGCGGTCTGGTGTTCGGCATCAGCGGTCCGGGCATCTCGTGCGCGTGTGAACCGTTCGAACTGGATCCGCTCTTGGCGGAAGGCGAGGAGGACCGATTCGCTGACTGGAGCGAGGTGTTGGGAAAGTCCCTCTACCCGATCGGCGAAGGCGATCAGGGGCGATACTTTTTGGCCATCGATGAGATTGGTGCAATCTACCTGGTGGCAGACTGGGTGGCCGCTTTCGGGCCCGCCGACGGAGCGGTGGAGGGATTGACTCTTGGAGTGGCGCCGACGGTTGTCGCGGAGGAATGTTGGCGGGAGAACGAAGCCGTGCCTGAAAGGCCCGGATCAAGTGCTCCCTCCGTGGCGGGGCGAGTCACCCGCCTTCACGGGTCTACGTGACGCATGCGAAAGTTTTAATGTTGAATGAGAGTATTCTGTCGACTCCGCTTGCCGAGGCTGGATTGCGCCTGCTGAGGATGGTCGACACGTCCGAGCCGCTTATTCCGCCGACTTTGGCGACGTTTGCCAGTAGCTGCGGCACGGAAGACGGAGCATGGGGGGAAACGGTCGACCTGGATCATCCCCGGCTGCGGGAAGAAGCAAATTCTCTATGGCGTCGAATGGCGCTGCATGGAGGTCTTTTCAGTGAGGAAGATTCCCGTTTTCTGATCGCAGTCAATCTATCAGCCGGTGAATCGCCGCGGTGGTGGTGGGCGCAGGTCCAGCTGCTGGACGAATGGGACATGGTTGATGCGGGCGCGGCTTCCGGTGTTCTGGGGCACGGTCCTTTTCGGCCCTCATTCGTCATGCTGTCACTGGATGGCGGCGTCATTTTGAGATGTGATCTCGGGCAAGCTTCCATGGATTTCAGTATGGTGCGCGAAGCCCATCACGCTCCAACTCTTCTGCGGCACGGAGAATGGATGGCCGGGTCGCCGCGTGTCGATGACGTCACGCGCGCCGCGACAAGGCGCTGGCTGAGTCGGCGACACACGAGCAATCAGGACTCCGCTAGGTGAACGAGACGGGGCTTCTCGAAGACGCGGAACCTCTCCGCGTCCGGTGCGCACAACTGGCGCCGCGTCAACGGCTGGCCGTCACTGCCCTCTGTGCCACGAAGGTGCGATCGGTATCCAGGGCGTTCCTGCACGAATCAGGGGAGGGAGACGCCTTTAACCGGATCGACAACGGTCTGGGCGCGATCCGGCTGGACCTGCGCGGTATTCGTCCGGCCTCGGCTTCGGATCTCGTGCGGGTTCGCAAAGAGGCGGAGCGGTGGGTGGCGTGCCTGGCGGACGCCGACAACGAAGCAGCCGGGTTCGCGGCGGACGCTGTTTCGGTATCGGTGTGCGCGATGTCGGAATTCATTTTCCCGTGCCGCTCATCCCCGGGGGTACCATGACCGCGCTCTACGCGACTCACCCGGTGTACTTCGACGATGAATCCTCTCGGTCGTCCTGGAGAACGGTGTGGAGACGGCCGTGGTGTGGCTGGTGCCGATCGGCACCTCTGAAGCGTCGTTCGTCCGTGAAAGAGGATGGGACGTGTGCGAGGAGGAGCTGGCTCGGCAGGATCCCGGTCTGCTCGATCCGAATCGGGCGGAGACGGCCCTCTGAACGCCGGCCGGAGCGGGCCGGCGTCGAGTGCCGGGACGCGTGGCGGCAGCCGGTTCCCCTGACGATGGACGGAGGCGACCGATGAGCGGGTGGCGCACGGGCCTGTCGGAGGCGTCGTCCCCGTCGTGGTCGGTGCGGGCGCGTGCCGCACGGCATCTCGCCGTGCACGCCGACGATCCCGAGGCCGGGGCAGCGCTGACGGGTCTGCTGCTGGACGCCGAGGACACGGCGGTCACTCGGCGGACGGCCGAGGCCCTGGCCCGGGCGGGGACGGTGGCCGCCGTGAGACTCGTGGCCCTGGCGCTGGCCGAGGCCGACGACGGCCAGGCCGACTGGATGCAGACCGGCGTGCGCGACGCGCTCACGGGAGCGGGCGGCCCAGCGGGTCTCGCAGCGGCCTGCCGGCAGCTTCGCCTGGATCCCGACGAGGCCGTACGCCGGGGGGCCGCGGAGATCCTGACGTGGACGGACGACACGAACCGGTGAGGGAGTCCGATGACGGTACCGAGGAAGGCGGAGGCCCGCGGGGTCACGGCGGACCGGGCCCGGCTCTTCCCGGGGTTCCGGGGCTCTGGGAGCCCCTGCGCCTTCTGCGTCGCATCGGTCCGGTCCGCCAGGCCTCTCCCCGGAGCGCTCGACGTCGAGCGAGCAGTACCACCCGACGGCGCACGGGCGTGCGCTGCAGGTCGCGGAACACGGGCCGTCCCCGGAGCGGACGGTAACCTGACCCGGTGACGGAAGAGTTTTCGGGTGTCGCGGCAACCGCCGCGGCGCTGATGGAACAGGCGCACCACGGGGATCCGGCCGCCGCCGACCGGCTCGCGGAGACTCTGCCGTCGCTCACGGCGGCCGCCGAGTCGGGGCACCTGGACGCCCAGAACGTGCTCGGCGGGATCCTCCTCGAATGGATGGACGATCCCTCCGGCGCCGCCGCCTGGTTCAGGAAGACCGCCGACCGGGGCAGTGCCGCAGGCAAGCGGAGCCTGGGGCACCTCTACGCCAACGGACTGGGCGTCCCGAAGGACCTCGCCGAGGCCGAGCGGCTGTTCGGGGAAGCCGCCGCCGAGGGAGACGCCCACGCCCGGTTCGGCCTGGCGCAGCTGTGGTGGGGAAAGGCCGATCCCCAGGCCGTCGCCGGGCTTCTGCGATCCGCCGCGGAAGGCGGGGTCGTCGACGCCCATGTCGTCCTCGGCGACCTCCTCGCGGCCATGGACCAGGACGCCGAGGCGCTGCGCAGTTACCTGACGGCCGCCGAGTCCGGCCATGACGGCGCGATGTACGTCGTCGCCCGCTGGTACCGGGACGGCACGGCAGGACGGGCCGACAGCGTCGAGGCGCTGAAGTGGTTCCTCCGCATGATTCGGGTCGGGAACGCGGACGGCCTCCACGAGGCGATCGACGTGGCCCGGCGCGTGAGCGACGAGGAGATCCGCCGCGCCGGGGAGCTGGCGGGCTGCCGCGCCGAGGCGGAGGCGATGGCGGGGACGGTACGGAAGTACCGGTGACCGGGACCGTGGAGGAGAACGGACGCCTCACAGCGGTGGCTGCCCCCTGAACCGGCCCGGGACGTCCCCGGGACGGTGACGCGGTGAGCGAGGGGAGGCAGCCGGCGCCGCCCGCCCGCCGGGCGGCGCGGCGGTGCCCGAAGTCCCGGTGATTCGTTGGTCGAATGGGTTGGCCGGAGCTTGCCCACTGCCTACCATCGATCACCGCAAGACTTTGTGCACCGTCGCACAATCTCCAACGGGAGGTTCCCTTGCACCGCCGCCGTCGCACCGCGCTCGTTCTCACCGCCGCGATCGCCGCGGCGGCGCCCCTCCTCACCGCCTGCGGAAACGATGCGCATCCCGGCGCGGCGGCCGTCGTCGGCGGGGAGCGGATCACCGTCGCGCAGCTTCAGGAGCGGGTCGGCGAGGTGCGCGCGGCCCAGCGGGCGGCCGTGACCGACCAGGCCCAGTACGCGCAGGCCGTCAACCGGACCGGCACGCTCGCCCGCGACACGCTGCACAGCATGGTCCTCGACCGGGTACTGCACCGGGCCGCCGAGGACGCGGGCGTCGCCGTCACCCGCAGGGAGGTCCAGCGGATGCGGGCCGGCCTGGAGCAGCAGGCCGGCGGCTTCAAGGCGCTGGAGGCCACCTGGCTCCAGCAGTACGGCATCCCCCCGCGTCGCCTCGACGAGAACCTGCGCCTGCAGCTGGAGGCGCAGAAGCTCGCCCGGAAGCTGGGCACCGACACCACCCGCCCGGCCTTCTGGAAGGCCCTGTCCGAGGCCTCGGAGAAGCTGGACGTCGACCTCAACCCGCGCTACGGCGCCTGGGACGTCCGCAGGAACGGCCGCGTCGACGCGCGGACGCCGTGGATCCGGGAGGTCACGGCACCGGACACGCGGCCGATGTGACGGCCCGCGGGCGCCCGGCCCCGCCGGCCGCCCGGTCCGCCGGCCGCGCGGCAAGGACACCCGGCCCGGCAGGCTGTCGTGTCCGGTGGACGGCCGCGCCCGGTGGACGGCCGTGCTCGGGGGTGGTCGCGCCCGGTGGACGGCGCACCCGGCGGGCAGGGACCGTGCGGCCGGCCGCGCCCGGCGGGGAACTCCGGGTCCCGTGGGCCGGGTGGGTTACGTTCGAAGCGTGAACGCACCCAGTCCCGAAGCCGCTCCCGGCCGCATCGTCCTGCTCACCACCAGCCACCGCGTCGCGCCCGGCCTGCTGTCCTGGCCGGCCTGGCAGGCGCTGCGCACCGCCGACCGCGTGCTGTGCGCGGACGGCGCCCACCCGCAGCTGCCGTACCTGCGCGAGGCGGGGATAGCCGTCGACGCGGCGTCCCCGACGGCCGAGGAACTGGTCGACGCCTGCGCGGGCGGCCGCACGGTGGTGGTCGTGGCGACCGGCGAGGGCGAGCCCGCCCTCACGGACGGCCTCGCCCGCCTCGCGGGCTCCGGCCGGGTCCGGATGCCGGAGCTGGAGCTGCTGCCCGCCTCCTACGACCTGCCGGGCGCCCGCCTGCTCGACCTCGTCCAGGTCATGGACCGCATCCGCGCCGAGTGCCCGTGGTCCTCCCGGCAGACCCACAAGGGCCTGGCGAAGTACGGCATCGAGGAGGCCTACGAACTCGTCGAGGCGATCGAGGACGGCGACCGCGACGAACTGCGCGAGGAACTCGGCGACGTCCTGCTCCAGGTCGTCTTCCACGCGCGCATCGCCGAGGAGGACCCGGACGCCCCCTTCTCCATCGACGACGTGGCCGGCGGCATCGTCGCCAAGCTCGTCCACCGCCATCCGCACGTCTTCGGGGACGCGACGGCCACGACCCCCGAGGAGGTCAAGGAGCACTGGCTGCGCACGAAGGCCGTCGAGAAGCAGCGCACCTCGGTCACCGAGGGCGTCCCCCTCGGCCAGCCCGGCCTGGCCCTCGCGGCCAAACTGGCCTCCCGGGTGCGCACCGCGGGCCTGGAGGTTCCCCTGCCCCACGTCGAGGGCATCGGCTACGAGCTGCTGGCCCTGGCGGTCCGCGCCGAGGCGGAGGGCGTGGACCCGGAGGCCGCCCTGAGAGCGGCGGCGCGGGCGTACCGCGACGCGATCAGGGAGCGGGAGGGACGGGCGGACAAGGAGCACGGCGACCCCAGCTGAACCGGCTGTCCGCGGGCCCGAGGAGCGGACCCGGCCGCTGCCGGAGGCCGCGAGGCGCGGCCCGCGCGGTTCGCCGCGGGGTCCGGCCGGCGCGCGGGGGACGCCGCGGGGTCCGGCCGACGCGCGGGGGACGCCGGCGGGCCGGTTACCGTCGAGGAGTGACCGACCAGCCCATCCCCGACAGCGCCGCCCCCGAACCCCCCGCCCTTTTCACCTGGGAGTTCGCCGCCGACCCCTACCCCGCCTACGCCTGGCTGCGCGAACACGCCCCCGTGCACCGCACCAGGCTCCCCAGCGGGGTCGAGGCCTGGCTGGTCACCCGCTACGCCGACGCCAAGCAGGCCCTCGCCGACCAGCGGCTCAGCAAGAACCCCGCGCACCACGACGAGCCCGCCCACGCCAGGGGCAAGACGGGCATCCCCGGTGAGCGCAAGGCCGAGCTGATGACCCACCTGCTCAACATCGACCCGCCGGACCACACCCGGCTGCGCCGCCTGGTCAGCAAGGCCTTCACGCCCCGCCGCGTCGCCGAGTTCGCCCCCCGCGTGCAGGAACTCGCCGACCGCCTCATCGACCGGTTCGCCGCCCACGGCGAGGCCGACCTCATCCACGAGTTCGCCTTCCCCCTGCCCATCTACGCCATCTGCGACATGCTCGGCGTCCCCCGCGAGGACCAGGACGACTTCCGTGACTGGGCGGGGATGATGATCCGCCACCAGGGCGGCCCCCGGGGCGGCGTCGCCCGGTCGGTGAAGAAGATGCGCGGCTACCTCGCCGACCTCATCCATCGCAAACGCGAAGCCCTGCCGCCCGAGCCGGGTCCGGGGGAGGACCTCATCTCCGGCCTCATCCGCGCCTCCGACCACGGCGAGCACCTCACCGAGAACGAGGCCGCGGCGATGGCGTTCATCCTGCTGTTCGCCGGCTTCGAGACCACCGTGAACCTGATCGGCAACGGCACCTACGCCCTGCTCACCCACCCCGACCAGCGGGAGCTGCTGCAGAAGTCCCTCGCCGCGGGCGAATCCGGCCTGCTCGCCACCGGCGTCGAGGAACTCCTGCGCTACGACGGGCCCGTCGAACTCGCCACCTGGCGGTTCGCCACGCGGCCGCTCACCCTCGGCGGACAGGACATCGCCCCCGGCGACCCCGTCCTCGTCGTCCTCGCCGCCGCCGACCGGGACCCGGAGCGGTTCGCCGACCCCGACGTGCTCGACCTCGGCCGCCGGGACAACCAGCACCTCGGATACGGCCACGGCATCCACTACTGCCTCGGCGCCCCGCTCGCCCGCCTGGAGGGCCGGACCGCGCTCGCCACGCTCCTCACCCGCCTGCCCGACCTGCGGCTCGCGGTGGACCCGGCCGAACTGCGCTGGCGCGGCGGGCTCATCATGCGGGGCCTGCGCACGCTGCCGGTCGCCTTCACCCCCGTACGGCACGCCGTGCCGGCCACGGAACCGGACGCGCCCGGCGGGCCGTGACCGACACGGAGCCGGACGCGCCCGGCGGCCGTGACCGACACGGAGCGAAGGGCTGACAGCCGCCGCGTGCCGCCGCAAACGTGACACGCCCTCAAGGCTGTGATCTTCACGTGATCTGTGCGGCATGAACTTGTGACAAGCGATCTCCTGCGGATACGTTCACCCATCAGCGCGGCGCCGAGTGCGCTCCGCCGCGCCGTCCGTGCTGTCTCGGGAAAGGTCCCCGTATGCTCTCCGGGAACGGTCGTCACCGCCGCCCCCGCCAGGCTCCGGCCCTCGTCGTCGCCGCCGGAGTGACCGGCTCCGCCATCGCGATCCCGCTCCTCGGGGCCTCCGGCGCCAGCGCGGCCGACGGCGCGGCCTGGGACCGGGTCGCCGAGTGCGAGACCGGCGGCGCCTGGAGCGAGAACTCCGGCAACGGCTACTACGGCGGCCTGCAGTTGTCCCAGGAGGACTGGGAGAAGTACGGCGGTCTGGCGTACGCGGCCAGCGCCGACCAGGCCAGCCGGTCCCAGCAGATATCCGTCGCCGAGAAGATGCTCGCCGACCAGGGCATCGCCGCGTGGCCGACGTGCGGCCTGCTCGCCGGGCTCGTGGACGACCCGGCGTCCACCGGCGCCGGCGCGTCGGAGGGGAAGCCGGCCGGCGAGGACACCGGCGGTTCCGCGGACTCCCGGAACACGGCAGAGCCGACGAGCCCGGCGGAATCGGGAAGTCCGGCCGGTTCGGGGGGATCGGCCGGCTCGGAAGACGCCGAAGGGGCGAAGGACTCCTCGGAGCGGCCCGGTTCGGGTGACTCGTCCGACTCGCCCGAAACATCCCATGAGGCGTCTCCCGAAACGTCTCCCGGTCCTTCCTCTCCCTCCTCGCCTTCGGCCCCGGCGTCCCCGTCCACCGCGCCCGACGATGCGTCAAACGCGAAGGACGAATCCGCCGAGTCCGACACGTCCGCCGATGTCCGGGAAAGTGGCGGTTCGCCCAGCGTCGCCCCCAGGAGTGACGAAGCGGACAACTCTGGACAGAGCGTGGGGACTTCCTATCTGGTCGACACCGGATCCGCCGGCATCGGCCGCCACCGCGGCCCCAGCGCCGACGAAGAGGCGGTCGAGGACCGCAGGAGCGCCTCCTCCGGCCGGCACGCCTCCCGCGGCGACGACGCCACGCGCGAGGACGTCGACGGCTCGTACACCGTCCGTTCCGGCGACACTCTCTGGACCATCGCCGACTCCCTTGACCTCCAAGGCGGATGGCGCACCCTGTACGACGGCAACAGGGACGTCGTCGGCGCCGACCCGAACACCATCGTCCCCGGTCAGACGCTCGAGGTCGGGGCCGAACCGAGCGGAGAACGACGGTAGTTGGCGTCGGGTTTCCCGCTGAATGTCGCATATAAGCGCAGTGAGAGATAGATCTCAGAAGCCCTGATCGTCTTTGAAATTCCGCGGCGTGCCTGCCTACGGTCGTGACCGCTCGCCACCGCGGGCCCCGGCTGCCGCAACGCCGAATCCTGCCAGCGGCCGCCCGGGAACAGTCGTCGCGTCAAGCGCCGTGGGCAGGAGCGGGGGAACCAAGGTAGGCGCCGGAACCGGCAGTTGAGGCCGGAACCGGCTAGGGGTGAAGCCGTGTCCCGCGAGGGACGCGGCCGGGCAACTCGACCGGCCCGAACCCGACAGCTCACCTCGCAGGCGTCGGTGAGGGGATCCAACCATGCTGTTTTCCGGCAAGGGCAAGCACCGTCGTCCGAACAAGGCCACCCGTGCCATCGCCATCGCCGGTGTGACCGGCGCCGCCGTCGCCGCCCCGCTGATGGCGTCCGGCACGGCCTCCGCGGCCACCGCCTCCGAGTGGGACGCCGTCGCCCAGTGCGAGTCCGGCGGCAACTGGTCCATCAACACCGGCAACGGCTACTACGGCGGTCTGCAGTTCTCCGCCTCCACCTGGGCCGCGTACGGCGGCACGGCGTACGCCGCCACCGCCGACCAGGCCACCAAGGCGCAGCAGATCGAGATCGCCGAGAAGGTCCTCGCGGGCCAGGGCAAGGGCGCCTGGCCGGTCTGCGGCAAGAACCTGTCGGGCGCCGCGTACAGCGGCGGTTCCGCGTCGAGCGGTTCGTCGAACGGCTCCTCCTCGAACGGCTCGTCCGGCGGGGCCTCCAACGGCTCGTCCGGCGGGGCCTCGAACGACTGGTCCGGCGGGGCCTCGGGCGGCTCCTCGCAGAACACCGGGACCACCACCCGCTCCACCGAGCAGCCGGCCTCCCGCTCCGCCGAGCGTCCGGCCGCCCAGAAGACCGTCACCACCCCGACCGGCGAGAAGGTCAAGAAGGGCGACGGCGAGTACAAGGTCGTCGAGGGCGACACCCTCAGCTCGATCGCCGCGGAGCACGACGTCCGGGGCGGCTGGGCGAAGCTGTTCGAGCTGAACAAGGACATCGTCGAGGACGCCGACCTCATCTACCCGGGCCAGCAGCTGCACCTGAAGTAAGAGGCGGCTCCCGGGCCGGCCACAGCGCCCTCACATCCGGGTCCTCCGTCATGGAAGCCCCGTGAGGGCCGTCCCCCCGTCCCCACGGGCTCCCCGCCCCGGTGCGTGTTCCCCCGTACGCACCGGGGCGGGGCTTTTGCGTGGCTGGGGGCGTACGGGCGCGGGAGGGGGCGCGGCCGCCCGTTGACCTCTTTGTTCCGCCGGGAAACAATTTACTCCCGGTTCCCCCGTGCAAGGGGTGACCGGCTGGCCGATCGCCCCGAGCCGGTTAGGCTCGTCTCGCAGAGCCACCACGGTTCACTCGCGGAGCCGTCACGGTCCTGCCAACCCGCGTCACATTCAAGAAGGAGATGCTCGTGCCGTCCATCGACGTCGTCGTAGCCCGGGAAATCCTGGACTCCCGAGGCAACCCCACGGTCGAGGTCGAGGTCGGCCTCGACGACGGCAGCACGGGCCGTGCCGCCGTCCCGTCCGGCGCCTCCACGGGCGCCTTCGAGGCCATCGAGCTCCGCGACGGCGACTCGAGCCGCTACCAGGGCAAGGGCGTCGAGAAGGCCGTCCTGGCCGTCATCGAGCAGATCGGCCCGGAGCTGGTCGGCTACGACGCCACCGAGCAGCGCCTGATCGACCAGGCCATGTTCGACCTGGACGCCACCGACAACAAGGGCTCCCTCGGCGCCAACGCCATCCTCGGCGTCTCCCTGGCCGTCGCCCACGCCGCCTCCGAGGCCAGCGACCTGCCGCTGTTCCGCTACCTGGGCGGCCCGAACGCGCACCTGCTGCCGGTGCCGATGATGAACATCCTGAACGGCGGCGCGCACGCCGACTCCAACGTGGACATCCAGGAGTTCATGATCGCCCCGATCGGCGCGGAGTCCTTCTCCGAGGCCCTGCGCTGGGGCGCCGAGGTCTACCACACCCTGAAGAAGGTCCTGAAGTCCAAGGGCCTGTCCACCGGCCTCGGCGACGAGGGCGGCTTCGCCCCGAACCTCGGCTCCAACCGCGAGGCCCTCGACCTCATCCTGGAGGCCATCAGGGAGGCCGGCTACCAGCCCGGCGAGCAGATCGCCCTGGCCCTGGACGTCGCCGCCACCGAGTTCCACAAGGACGGCCGCTACGTCTTCGAGGGCAAGGAGCGCACCGCCGAGGAGATGACCGCGTACTACGCGGAGCTGGTCGACGCCTACCCGCTGGTCTCCATCGAGGACCCGCTGAGCGAGGAGGACTGGGACGGCTGGAAGGACATCACCGCCAAGCTCGGTGACAAGGTCCAGCTCGTCGGCGACGACCTGTTCGTCACCAACCCCGAGCGCCTCCAGCGCGGCATCGACGAGGGCATCGGCAACGCCCTGCTGGTCAAGGTCAACCAGATCGGCTCGCTGACCGAGACCCTGGACGCCGTCGAGCTGGCCCAGCGCAACGGCTACAAGTGCATGATGTCCCACCGCTCCGGCGAGACCGAGGACGTCACCATCGCCGACCTGGCCGTCGCCACCAACTGCGGCCAGATCAAGACCGGCGCCCCGGCCCGCTCCGAGCGCGTCGCCAAGTACAACCAGCTGCTGCGCATCGAGGAGATCCTCGACGACGCCGCGGTGTACGCCGGCCGCAGCGCCTTCCCGCGGTTCCGCTCCGCGAACCGGTGAGCCCGGCAAGGGCCGAGCGCCGCTCCTGAAGGAGACGCCGTACGTACGTCCCCGCACCCGGTCCCGTACCGTGTGCGGGGACGTACGCGCGTGGAAGGGGAGGCGAGAGCCGAGATGCCCGTGAAGAACCGGGACCGTTTCTCCACCGCGACCAGACTGCGGCTGCTCGGCGAGCAGACGGCGGCCCGGGTCTACCGCTCCCAGACCCGGCGTCAGGCCCGCCGCCCCCGGCTCACCGGCCGGGCCGCGCTGCTCGCCATGGTGGTCTGCTCCCTGATCGTGGCCCTCGCCTACCCGATGCGGCAGTACGTCTCCCAGCGCGCCGAGATCGCCGACCTGGAGCGGCAGAAGCAGCAGGCCAGTGAGCGGGTCGAACGGCTGCGCGACCTCAAGGCGCGCTGGCAGGACGACGCGTACGCCGAGCAGCAGATCCGGCGACGGCTGCACTACGTGATGCCCGGGGAGACGGGGTACGTCATGATCGACCCGGACCCGGCCCGGCAGTCCCGAGCCGACCGGGGGACGGCCGACCGCCCCTGGTACGCGAACCTCTGGGACGGAGTCGACAGGTCCGACGCCTCCGCCCGGTGAACCCCTTACCGACAGCAGAGAGACATTCGTACGGCCATGGAAACCCCACCGCCGCCCACCGGGCGCACCGAGCCCACCGACGCGGACGTCGAGGCGTTCAAGCAGCAGCTCGGGCGCCCGCCGCGCGGGCTGCGCGCCATCGCGCACCGCTGTCCGTGCGGACAGCCGGACGTCGTGGAGACGGCGCCGCGGCTGCCCGACGGCACGCCCTTCCCCACGCTGTACTACCTGACGTGCCCGCGCGCCTCCTCGGCGATCGGCACGCTGGAGGCGGAGGGCGTGATGAAGGAGATGACGGCCCGGCTGGGCACCGACCCGGAGCTGGCCGCCGCCTACCGCGCCGCGCACGAGGACTACATCCGGCGCCGGGACGAGATCGAGGAGCTGACGGGCTTCCCCAGCGCCGGCGGCATGCCGGACCGGGTGAAGTGCCTGCACGTCCTGGTCGCCCATTCGCTGGCGGCCGGCCCGGGCGTGAACCCGCTGGGCGACGAGGCCCTCGCCATGCTGCCCGAGTGGTGGCGCAAGGGGCCGTGCGTGACGGTTCCCGACACCTGTGGGGAGGACGAGAAGTGACCCGCGTGGCCGCCGTCGACTGCGGTACGAACTCCATCCGGCTCCTCGTCGCCGACGCGCACCCGGACACCGGTGAGCTGACCGAGCTGGACCGCCGTATGACCATCGTCCGCCTCGGGCAGGGCGTCGACCGCACCGGACGCCTCGCCCCCGAGGCGCTGGAGCGGACCTTCGCCGCCTGCCGCGAGTACGCGGCGGTCATCGAGGAGCACGGCGTCGAGCGCCTGCGCTTCGTGGCGACCTCCGCGTCCCGGGACGCCGAGAACCGGGAGGACTTCGTCCGCGGGGTGAGGGACATCCTCGGCGTCGAACCCGAGGTCGTCACCGGTGACCAGGAGGCCGAGTTCTCCTTCACCGGCGCCACGCGGGAACTGGCCGGGCGGCGGGATCTGCGCCGCCCCTTCCTGGTGGTGGACATCGGCGGCGGCTCCACCGAGTTCGTGGTCGGCGACGACCACGTGCGCGCGGCGCGCTCGGTCGACGTCGGCTGTGTCCGGATGACCGAGCGGCACCTGATGCGCGACGGGGTGGTGTCCGACCCGCCCGCCGAGGAGCAGATCGCGGCGATGCGGGCCGACATCGAGGCGGCCCTCGACCGCGCCGAGGAGACGGTCCCGCTGCGCGAGGCGCGCACGCTGGTGGGCCTCGCCGGGTCGGTCACGACGGTCTCGGCGATCGCGCAGGACCTGCCCGCGTACGACTCGGCGGCCATCCACCACTCCCGCGTCTCCCGCGACCGGGTCCGCGAGATCACCGACCGGCTGCTGCACTCCACCCACGCCGAGCGCGCGGCCGTCCCGTCGATGCACCCCGGCCGCGTCGACGTCATCGCCGCGGGCGCGCTCGTCCTGCTGTCGATCATGGAACGTGTCGGCGCGGAGGAGGTCGTGGTCAGCGAACACGACATCCTCGACGGCATCGCCTTCCACGCGGCGGCCGAGGCGCGTTAGGCGGCGACGCCCGCCGGGGCGGCGTCCCGGCCCCTCCCGGACGGCGGCCCGGGGCTCCCTCGCCGCCGGCCGGCGGCCTCCGCTGAGCAGGTCGGACAACGTATGAGCGCGCTGGAGGGGTCCTTTCCGGACCCCTCGTCGGCATCCGCCGGAAAGCTTCGTGAAGTTCTTCACAAGGAATTGGCCCCGGTCGGGGCGCGGCGGGGGGCCGGTTGACCCGTCCGGGGGGCCGACCGGCCCTTGAACATGTTCAGAAAGGTGGTTACCGGGCGCCTCGGACCGGACGCGCCGGAGACCGGCCCGAGACCCTCACCAGCGGGCCGACGCGGCAGAGAGGCAGCTCACGAGGCATTGACAACGGAGCGCCTTCCCTCACGGTTCCCGTTCGGCGTCATGATCTCCGTCACGTGAGCGCGGGAGTGTAACACAGGGTCTGTCAGACCTTGTGAAGGGGCGCACGAACCACCCCCCTGGGGCAGGTGGATACTCGATGGCATGAGCACCACGGAGCGTCCCAGGATCCTCGTAGTAGGCGGTGGGTACGTAGGCCTGTACGCAGCTCGGCGCATCCTGAAGAAGATGCGTTACGGAGAGGCGACCGTCACGGTCGTCGACCCCCGGTCGTACATGACCTACCAGCCCTTCCTCCCCGAAGCCGCCGCCGGCAGCATCTCCCCGCGGCACGTCGTCGTCCCGCTGCGACGCGTGCTCCCCAAGGCGGAGGTCCTCACCGGCCGGGTCACCACCATCGACCAGGACCGCAAGGTCGCCACGATCGCCCCGCTGACCGGCGAGGCGTACGAGCTGCCCTTCGACTACCTGGTCGTCGCGATGGGCGCGGTCTCCCGCACCTTCCCGATCCCCGGCCTCGCCGAGCAGGGCATCGGCATGAAGGGCATCGAGGAGGCCATCGGCCTGCGCAACCACGTGCTGGAGCAGCTCGACAAGGCCGACTCCACCACCGACGAGGAGATCCGCCGCAAGGCGCTCACCTTCGTCTTCATCGGCGGCGGCTTCGCCGGCGCCGAGACCGTCGGCGAGGTCGAGGACATGGCCCGCGACGCGGCCAAGTACTACAAGAACGTGTCCCGCGAGGACATGCGCTTCATCCTCGTCGACGCCGCCGACAAGATCCTTCCCGAGGTCGGGCCCAAGCTCGGCGCGTACGGCAAGGAGCACCTGGAGGCCCGCGGCGTCGAGGTCTACCTGTCCACCTCCATGGATTCCTGCGTCGACGGCCACGTGGTGCTGAAGAACGGCCTCGAGGTCGACGCCAACACCATCGTCTGGACGGCGGGCGTCAAGCCGAACCCGGCACTGGCCCGCTTCGGCCTCCCGCTCGGCCCCCGCGGCCACATCGACTGCGAGCCGACGCTCCAGGTCAAGGGCACGGACTACATCTGGGCCGCCGGCGACAACGCCCAGGTGCCCGACCTCGCCGCCCGCAGGGCCGGCGTCGAGAACGCCTGGTGCCCGCCGAACGCGCAGCACGCCCTGCGCCAGGCGAAGGTGCTCGGCGACAACGTGGTCTCCGGTATGCGGGGCTTCCCGCAGAAGGAGTACAGCCACGCCAACAAGGGCGCGGTGGCGGGCCTCGGCCTGCACAAGGGCGTGGCGATGATCGTCATGGGCAAGATGAAGATCAAGCTCAAGGGCCGTCTCGCCTGGTACATGCACCGCGGCTACCACGGCCTGGCGATGCCGACCTGGAACCGCAAGATCCGGGTCTTCGCCGACTGGACGCTCGGCATGTTCCTCAAGCGCGAGGTCGTCTCCCTGGGCGCGATCGAGTCCCCGCGCGAGGAGTTCTACGAGGCCGCCAAGCCGGCCCCGGCCGCGAAGACGGAGACCCCGGCCGGCGCCAGGACCGAGGAGCGGGCCAAGGCCTCCTGACCCCCGGTCACCGCTCCGCCTCGAAGGACCTCCTGCCATCCGTGGTGCGGGAGGTCCTTCGGCGTTCCCCGCCCCCGGACCCCGGGGGACCACCGGCCGGCGTGTAGGCCATCCGCCCCGCCGTGTCATCCGGACACACTCTTTGCCCGGACATGACGCGTGCCGGGGACTGCGGCCCGGTCCCGCAGGTGTTTACGTGGTGTCGGACATTCCGGGACGCCCACGGAGGTGCACACCATGGCTGACGCCGCGCCACGGCTGAAGGGACTCGTCGAGCAGTTGCTGGGAACCCCGCTCCCGGTGCGCATCCGCGCCTGGGACGGCTCGCAGGCGGGCCCGCCGGGCGCGCCGGTCCTGGTCGTACGCAACCGCCGCGCCCTGCGCCACCTGCTGTTCAAACCCGGCGAACTGGGCCTGGCCCGCGCCTGGGTGGCCGGCGACCTGGACATCGACGGCGACCTCTACACCGCCCTCGGCCTGCTCGCCGGTTTCATCTGGGAGCGCGGCGAGGACGCCCGCACCCTCGCCCAGGCCCTGCGCGACCCCGAGGTCCGCTCCGCCGTGCGGGGCCTGTTCCGGCTCGCCGGCCCGGCGCTGCCGCCCGCCCCGCCCCGCGAGGAGGTCCGCAGGCCCCGCCGCCGTCTGCACACCAGGCGCAGCGACAGACGCGCCATCAGCCACCACTACGACGTCGGCAACGACTTCTACGAACTCGTCCTCGGCCCGTCCATGGTGTACTCCTGCGCCTACTGGCCCGCCCCGGACAGCACGCTGGAGACCGCCCAGCGCGACAAGCTCGAACTCGTCTGCCGCAAGCTCGGCCTGAAGCCCGGTCAGCGCCTGCTCGACGTCGGCTGCGGCTGGGGCTCCATGGCCGTCCACGCCGCCCGCGAGCACGGCGTGAGCGTCGTCGGCATCACCCTCTCCCAGGAGCAGGCCGCCTACGCCCGCAAGCGCGTCGCCGACGAGGGGCTCACCGACCGCGTGGAGATCCGCGTCCAGGACTACCGGGACGTCGCCGACGGGCCCTACGACGCCGTCTCCTCCATCGGGATGGCCGAGCACGTCGGCGCCGAGCGGTACCTGGACTACGCCACCGACCTCCACCGCCTCCTGCGGCCCGGCGGGCGGCTGCTCAACCACCAGATCGCCCGCCGCCCGCAGCGGGACGAGTCGGCGTACAGCGTCGACGCGTTCATCGACGCCTACGTCTTCCCCGACGGCGAGCTCCAGCCCGTCGGCACCACCGTCACCCAGCTGGAGCGCGCCGGGTTCGAGGTGCGCGACGTCGAGTCGATCCGCGAGCACTACGCCCTCACCCTGCGCAGCTGGGTCGCCAACCTGGAGGCCGGCTGGGACCGCGCCGTGCGGCTCACCGGCCCCGGCCGGGCGCGCGTCTGGCGCCTGTACATGGCGGCTTCCGCGCTGGCCTTCGAGCGCAACCGCATCGGCGTCAACCAGGTGCTGGCCGTCCGGACCCCCGAGTCGGGCGCGTCGGGTCTGCCGCTGCGGTCCCGCACCTGGAACTGAGCGCGCGAGGGCCCCGCCTCCCCGGAGGGAAGCGGGGCCCGGCCGCCGCGCCGGCGCTACTCCGCCTTGATCGCCTGCAGCATGTTCAGCCGTGCCGCGCGCCGGGCCGGCCACAGGGCCGCCAGGACGCCGACCGCCGCGGCCAGGAGCAGGAAGAGCGCCATCCGCCCCCAGGGCAGGACCAGTTCGTACGTCGGCATCCTCGTGCCCAGCAGCTCCCCGGCCGCCCAGCCGAAGAACACGCCCAGGCCGACGCCCAGCACCCCGCCGAACAGGGAGATCACCAGGGACTCCAGGCGGACCATCCGCTTGACGCCCCCGCGGTCCAGGCCGATCGCGCGCAGCATGCCGATCTCCTGGGAGCGTTCGAACACCGACATCGCCAGGGTGTTGACGACCCCGAGGACGGCCACGATCACCGCCATGGCCAGCAGGCCGTAGAGCATGTTCAGCACCAGCGTGAACATCTGCGCGATCTCCCGGGAGATGTCCTCCTTGTCCTGGACCCTGATCGCCGGGTTGGCGCCCAGGGCCCGCTCCAGCCGGTCCTTCGCCGCGTCCGACGCGCCGTCGGCCGTCTTGACCAGGACCTGCATGTCGGCCGGGTCCGGGTCGTGCGGGGCGAGCGCGGCGGTGTCCAGCATGATGCCGCGGATCATGTCGTTGCCCTCGTAGACCCCGGCGACGGTCAGCTGCTGCCGCGCGCCGTCCTCGTGGGCGACGGTGAACCGCGAACCGGCCCGCCAGCCGTGCGACTTCGCGGTGTCGCCGTCCACGACCACCCGGGAGCCGCCGACGGTGAAGGAGCCGTCTCGGACCGCCAGATCGGTCAGCCGGCCGATCGTGGCGCCGTCGACGCCGGTCAGGTACTCGGTCCCGCCCCCGACGCGGGCGGGCGCGTTGCGCAGCGGGCTGGTGGCGGTGACGCCGTCGGTCCGCTTCAGCCTCTGCTCGACGTCCGGCGACAGCTCGTTGCCGTTCGCCATGGACACCACGTAGTCGGCCTCGATCGCCGCCGAGGCCATCTTGTCGATGGACCGCTGCAGGCTGCCCGCCATCACCGTCATGCCGGTGATCAGGGTCAGGCCGATCATCAGCGCGGAGGCGGTGGCGGCCGTACGGCGCGGGTTGCGCAGCGCGTTCCGCCGGGCCAGTCCGCCCGAGACGCCGAAGAGCCTCAGGGCCGGTGCGGCGGCCGCGATCAGCGGGCGGGACAGCAGCGGGGTCAGCACGAACACGCCGACGATCAGCAGGACCGCGCCCAGGCCCATGGGCGCCTGCCCGTCCGAGCCGTCCATCGTCGTCGCCGCGAGGACCACCGCGACGCCGGCCGCCGAGAGCAGCGCCCCGAGCGTGTTGCGCAGCACCAGCGACCGGGTGGTGGCCCGGGCGTGCACGCTGCTCATCGCCGCCACCGGCGGGATCTTCGCGGCCCGGCGGCCCGGCAGCCACGCCGCCACCACGGTGACCAGGATGCCGACCGCGAGGGCCGCGAGGACCGTGCCCGGCCCGACGACCAGCGGCCCGTCCGGAACCACCGCGCCCAGCGAGCCCAGCAGCGACCGCATCCCGGCCCCGATGCCGATGCCCGCGGCCAGACCGGCCACCGCGGCGACCGTGCCCACCATGAACGCCTCCGCCAGCACCGACCGCGTCACCTGCCGGCGGGAGGCGCCGACCGCGCGCAGCAGCGCCAGCTCCTTGGTGCGCTGGGCCACCAGCATGGTGAAGGTGTTGGCGATGATGAACGTGCCGACGAACAGCGCGATGCCCGCGAAGACCAGCAGCCCCTGCCGCAGCCCGCTCATCGACGCGGAGATCATCTCCGCCTGCTCGTCGGCGAGCTGCCGGCCGGTGACGGTCTCGACGGCGTCCTGCGGCAGCGCCCGGTCCAGCTCGGCCTTGAGCGCGGCCTGCGTGACGCCCGGCTTCGCCCCGACGGCGATCTCGTCGTAGGTGCCGGCCTTCCCGAACAGCCGCTGCGCGGTCGCCGTGTCGAACAGGGCGAGGCTGCCGCCGGCCGCGACGTTGCCGTCGTCGGTGGTGAAGACGCCGGTGATCCGCGGGGTCAGCACGGGCCCGTCGACCGACAGCCGCACGGTGTCGCCGACCTCGTACCCGGTGCGCCGGGCGGTCGCGGAGTCGATGAGGACCTCGCCCGCGCCCCGCGGGGCGCGCCCCTCGACCAGCGGGTACCGGGGGTCCTCGGCGCCCCAGTAGTTCCCGCCCTGCGTCCGGAAGCCGTCGCCGACCAGCTCGCCGTCCTTGCCGGCCAGGGCGGCGAAGCCGGTGACGACCCCGACGGCGCGGGCGGCGCCCGGCACCCGGGCGCTGTCGTCGAGCGTCTTTCGGGTCAGCTCGGGCAGCCGGCCGACCCGGTCGCCCTCGGCGTCCTGGTACCGGGGCCGTACGGCGACGTCGACCTGGTCGAAGCCCTTGGCGGAGCTCTTGCGGTAGGCGGCGGAGACGGTGTCGGTGAAGACCAGGGTCCCCGACACGAACGCGACGCCGAGCAGCACGGCGAGCACGGTCATGAGCAGCCTGGCCCGGTGCGCGAGTACGTTGCGCAAGGCGGTACGGAACATGGGTGTGTGATCTCTGTCCAGACGTGGCGGGAGGGGGTGGCGGCGGGTCAGCTCGTGCGGCCCTTGGCGTCGAACCGCTTCATGCGGTCCAGCACCGAGTCCGCCGTGGGCGCGTCCATCTCGTCGACGATCCGCCCGTCCGCGAGGAACACCACCCGGTCCGCGTAGGCCGCCGCCACCGGGTCGTGGGTCACCATCACCACCGTCTGGCCCAGCTCCCGCACGGAGTTGCGCAGGAAGCCCAGCACCTCCGCGCCCGAGCGCGAGTCGAGGTTCCCGGTCGGCTCGTCGCCGAAAACGATCTCGGGCCTGGAGGCCAGCGCCCGGGCCACGGCCACGCGCTGCTGCTGGCCGCCGGACAGCTGGGAGGGGCGGTGGCCGAGCCGCCCGGAGAGCCCGACCATCCCGATCACGGTGTCCAGCCACTGCCGGTCCGGCTTGCGGCCCGCGATGTCCATCGGGAGGGTGATGTTCTCCAGGGCCGTCAGGGTCGGCAGCAGGTTGAACGCCTGGAAAATGAAGCCGATCTTGTCCCGGCGCAGCCTGGTCAGCTGCTTGTCCTTCAGGGCGCCCAGCTCGGTGTCGCCGATGCGCACGGAACCGGAGGAGAAGGTGTCCAGCCCGGCCACGCAGTGCATCAGCGTGGACTTGCCGGAGCCGGAGGGACCCATGATCGCGGTGAACTCGGCCCGCCGGAAGTCGACGGAGACCCGGTCCAGGGCGACCACCCGGGTCTCTCCCTGCCCGTAGATCTTCGACAGGTCCGTGGCGCGCGCGGCCGCGGAGGTGGACCGGTTGGCGAGGGATGCGGTGGTCACGGGAACGGCACTCCTGGAGGGAAGACGGCGTTTCGAGGGACGCGTTCCATCGTTCCGGCCGCGTCCGGCCGTGTAGTCACCCGCTGTTCCGGTTCCGGGGGCCGACTCGGGTCGGACGGACGCGAGCCGTGTCATACCTGGGGATGACCGGTCCCCGGAGGCGGCGGACCGGGGCCGGCGATGTCGAGAACAGGTGGAGCACCCTCGTTCAGGCGGTGAAATTCCGTCATTCCGCATGCGCGGCCGACCGCCGCGCGCAAGGCTGTTGGCAAGTGCGGATGGCGCGTTCCGTGTGCTGATGGTCCCTCAGACATCAATAAAATAAGACAACATCGGCCCGCCCGGCCGCTGTTCGGGGGGCGCGCCCCGATAGGCTCGGAACCTCGATGCGGAGCCCATGGCCTGCCCGGATGGTGGAATGCAGACACGGCGAGCTTAAACCTCGCTGCCCCTTCGCGGGCGTGCCGGTTCGAGTCCGGCTCCGGGCACCTTCACGTCGGCCGACTCCCTGCATCGCCCCTCGAGGACTTTCTCACTCACCCGTTGACAGCGGACGCGCGCGGCCGGAGACTCACGTCAGCAATCGGTGAACAAAATTTCACCACACGAACAGCCTGTGTGGTGGACACCGGGACCACGGCAACGACGCCCATCGAAGGGAACGACCGATGCGCACCACCGTCGGCATCATCGGAGCCGGCCCCGCCGGCCTCCTCCTCGCCCGGCTCCTCCACGGCGCCGGCATCGACTCGGTCGTCCTGGAGAGCCGCGACCGCGCCTACGTCGAGCGGCGGCAGCGCGCCGGCATCCTGGAACAGGGCACCGTGGACGTGCTCCGCGCGGCCGGCGCCGGGGAACGCATGGACCGCGAGGGACTGCGCCACGACGGCATCGAACTCCGCTTCGACAGGAAACGCCACCGGGTGGACTTCCCCGCCCTCACCGGCGGCAGGTCCGTGATGGTCTACGCCCAGACCGAGGTCTGCAAGGACCTCATCGCCCTCCAGCTCGAGGAGGGCGGCCCGCTGCTGTTCGAGGCCGAGGCGCTGGCCGTCGAGGGCGCCGACACCGACCGCCCGCGCGTCCGCTTCCGGCACGAGGGCGCCGAGGACGTCCTGGAGTGCGACTACGTCGTCGGCTGCGACGGCTTCTGGGGAGTCGCGCGGAAGGCGATCCCCGCGGAAGCGACCCGGGTGTTCGAGCGGACGTACCCCTTCGGCTGGCTCGGCGTCCTCGCCGACGTGCCGCCCTCGCACGACGAGCTGGTCTACGCCCGCCACGACCGCGGCTTCGCCCTGCTGTCCATGCGCTCCCCGTCCGTCTCCCGCCTCTACCTCCAGGTGCCCGAGGGCACGGACGCCGAGGCGTGGGGCGACGAGGAGATCTGGGCCGAGCTGGAGCGCCGCTTCGAGACGGCCGACGGCTGGACGCTGCAGCGCGGCCCCATCACCCAGAAGTCGGTCACGCCGATGCGCTCCTTCGTCCACGAGCCCATGCGGTACGGCCGGCTCTTCCTCGCCGGGGACGCGGCGCACATCGTGCCGCCGACCGGCGCGAAGGGGCTCAACCTGGCCGTCGGCGACGTCGTCACCTTCGCGCGGGCCCTGGCGCACGAGCGGCGGACCGGCTCCGCCGACCTCCTCGACGCCTACTCCGCCACCTGCCTCGGCCGGGTCTGGCAGGCCGAACGGTTCTCCTACGACATGACGACGCTGCTGCACCGCGCACCCGACGCCACCCCGTTCGAGGACCGCCTCCAGCTCGCCCGCCTGGAGCGGATCGCCTCCTCCCGCGCCGCCGAGACCGACCTGGCCGAGGCGTACACCGGCTTCCCGTTCGGGTGAGGCGGCGGCCGGGGCCGGGCGGGGGCCGCGTCAGCGGGTGATCTCCGCCAGGTTCCGGCCAGGTCGCAGGTTGGTCATGAATCGGTTCCCGCGGTGGTGGGAATCGCGGAGCCGCGTAGCGTGTTGCGCAGCACAACGAGGGAAAGATCCTCCTCAAGCATTAGGGTCAATCCTTTGCCTTTCCATTACTCTTGAGCCAAGGCTACGCAGTGTGGCCATGGAGGAGTGAAATGAGGAGCAGAAACCCGGTCTTCTCGCGACGAGGGTTCAGCCGCGACAACGGCTACGCGGGCTTCAACGCCGCGCCGCAGGCCGGGGGACCCGCCGTCGCCACGCAGGGCAACCCGTACGCGCAGGGCAACCCGTACGCCCAGCCGGCCGGCAACCCCTACGCGCAGAACCCGTACGCCCAGCAGGACCTGCAGCACGGAGCGCCGCCGCAGGCACCGGTCACCACCGGCCGGATGACGATCGACGACGTCGTCATGCGCACGGCCACCACTCTGGGCGTGCTCATCCTCACGGCCGCGCTCTCCTGGGCCCTCCTGCCGGTCGACCAGGCCAACGTCGGCCGCAGCTACGGCATCGGCATCGGCGCCGCGCTGATCGGCATGGTCCTGGCGCTCGTGCAGTCCTTCAAGCGCAAGGCCTCGCCGGCGCTGATCCTGACGTACGCGGCGTTCGAGGGCGTCTTCCTCGGCGTCGTCTCCAGCATCGTCGACACCCATGTCGCCGACGGCGCGGCCATGCAGGCCGTGCTCGGCACGATGGCGGTCTTCGCCGGTGTGCTGGTGGCCTACAAGGCCGGCTGGATCCGCGTCAACCGCCGCTTCTACGGCTTCGTGATGGCGGCCGCCCTCGGCTTCATCCTGCTGATGACCGTGAACCTGCTGTTCGCGGTGTTCGGCGGCGGTGACGGCCTCGGCTTCCGCAGCGGCGCGCTCGGTGTCGTCTTCGGCGTCGTCGGCATCATCCTCGGCGCCTGCTTCCTCGCCCTGGACTTCAAGCAGGTCGAGGACGGCGTCGCCTACGGCGCCCCGCGCGAGGAGGCCTGGCTCGCGGCCTTCGGCCTGACCCTGACGCTGGTGTGGATCTACCTCGAGTTCCTGCGGCTCATCTCGATCCTCAACAGCAACGACTAGCGCGAGCAGTCCGCGCGAAAGGGCCCCGGGGCATCCCGGGGCCCTTCGTCGTCCTCCGGGCGGCGCGCTAGAGCAGTTTGCGCGCGGCCCTCCTCAGGTCGTATTCGTGGATGATCGCTTTCGCGTGGCCGTACGCGAGGTCGTGTTCGTGGCGGAGCCAGCTGACCTTCTCCTCGAAGCGGAGGGCGGGGCCTTCCTCGACGGTCCGCAGCCAGTCGGAGATCTCACGACCGGTGCAGTGGGGGATGCGGGCGAGCAGGTTGCGATGGGTCTCCTCGGAGAAGACTTGGGACATCGGCGCCTCCGGACGTATGGGATGTAAGCCGGTCCTTCAGGTCACCGT
This sequence comes from Streptomyces glaucus, assembly GCF_039533365.1. Lineage (NCBI taxonomy): Bacteria > Bacillati > Actinomycetota > Actinomycetes > Kitasatosporales > Streptomycetaceae > Streptomyces > Streptomyces glaucus. Next base: position 16,756 of record NZ_BAAATK010000026.1, on the reverse strand, counting down.
GCCCGAGCGTTCGCCCGTTGGCAACAGTGCGGGTACCGCGCGTACGCTCACGGCGTGGTTGATACGACGCCTCTGAACCGTGCGGTGGATCACTTCGCCGATCGTCTGCGGGCCGCGCCGCAGAGCCGGTTGCAGCGGGGAGCCGCCGCCGAGGCCCTCGAGGCGGCCAGGGAGATGGCCCGGTGGGCGCAGGCCCTGGAGTCCCCCGGGACGGAGCCGCGCCGGATGCCGGACGCGGGGATGTTCGCGGCCGCGGACCAGATCACCGTCGCGGGGCGGGACCTGGCCCTTGTGCTGCGGAGCGAGGACGAGGTGGAGAAGGCCGTGGGGCTGGTGGTGGAGGCGCAGAGGCGAGCGGGGGTGTAGGCGGGGACGCGGGGAGACGCCGGCGAGGTCTTTCACCGGGGGGCGGGTCCTCACCGGGAGGCGGACCCCCGCCGGACGCCGGCCCTCACCGGAGGCGAGGCCCCCGCTGGACCGCGATGCCGCTCACAGGGACGCTATGACCCGGTCGGCCAGGATGTAGACCGTCTCCTCGCCGCAGGCGAAGGTCAGGGTGTACGCGCCCGAGAGGCCGGAGCCGCCGAGGAGGACCGGGGTCTCGCCGGCGCGCAGGGCGGCCGCCAGGCGTTCCGCCGTCTCCCGGTGGCCCGGGGTCAGACACAGGGTCGTGCCGTCCGCGAAGACGTAGACGTCGAGGGTGCCGAGGGGGCCCGGGCGGACGTCGGTCAGCCCGACCCGGGAGGCGGCCAGCTCCTCCAGGGCGGCGACCGTGCGCTCGTGATCCTTCACCGCGGACGACGGGTTCGGCACGAAGTCGGGGTGCGAGGGGTGGCGGCGGCGGGCCGCGGCCAGTTCGGGGGAGTCCAGGGGAGCGCCTTCCTGGACGAAGTCCCTGGAAGGGAGCTCGTCGGCGTCCGCGCCCGGTTCGGAGACCGGCTCCAGGCCGCTGAAATCGGCCTGCCGGGGCAGGAACAGGTCGGTCTCGAGACCGAGCAGGGGCGGCGCGTCGGACGCCTCGCGGGCCTCCTGCGCGGCCCAGAAGGCCCGTGCCTCGGCGAGTTCCCGCTCCCGTTCCTCGGCGAGCGCCTCGGCCACGGCGGTGCGTATCTCGTCGGTGCTCGCGGCGGTGCGGGCGCAGGGCACGCGGCCGTGCGCGGCGGTGCGGCTCTCGGCCAGCTCGGCGCTCAGGGCCGCGATCTGTCGGCGCAGGACCACGAGGGTGCGCAGGACGGCGACGCCCACGGCGCCGGTGGCGGCCGTGATGACCAGCAGGGCGATCGGCAAGGCGTTCACTGACGTACTCTCCCGGTTCGAAGTCGACCCCCGACTTCCTACATCAGCTTGAAGGGCAAACTAACCCGCTGTCAGTGCGTAATGTCACGAAACGGACAGGAAGTGGGGCTCGGGGGATGCTGGTGTGCGGCTGTGACCTGCGGTGATCCCGTCGCCGAGGGAGATAGGTCACATCCTGGGGGAGATTGGATCACAAAACGGCCCGGAATCCCGGTGTTTCCGGGGTTCCGGGCCCAAGGGTGACGCTGGGTTCAGCTCCCGTCACCGGGAGGGGGTCAGCTGAGGCGCTCGATGACCATGGCCATGCCCTGGCCGCCGCCGACGCACATGGTCTCCAGGCCGAACTGCTTGTCGTGCCACTGGAGGGAGTTGATCAGCGTGGTGGTGATGCGGGCGCCGGTCATGCCGAAGGGGTGACCGACGGCGATGGCGCCGCCGTTGACGTTCAGCTTCTCCAGCGGGATGCCCAGGTCGCGGTAGGAGGGGATGACCTGCGCGGCGAACGCCTCGTTGATCTCGACCAGGTCGATGTCGTCGATGGTCAGCCCGGCCCGCTTCAGGGCCTGCCGGGAGGCCTCGACCGGGCCCAGGCCCATGATCTCGGGGGACAGGCCGGAGACGCCGGTGGAGACGATCCGGGCGAGCGGGGTGATGCCCAGCTCGCGGGCCTTGGTGTCGCTCATGATGACGAGGGCCGCGGCACCGTCGTTGAGGGGGCAGCAGTTGCCCGCGGTGACCAGGCCGTCGGGGCGGAAGACCGGCTTCAGACCGGCGACGCCCTCCAGGGTGACGCCGGGGCGGGGGCCGTCGTCCTTGGCGACGACCGTGCCGTCGGGCAGCGTGACGGGGGTGATCTCGCGCTCCCAGAAGCCGCTCTTGATCGCCTCCTCGGCCAGGTTCTGCGAGCGGACGCCGAACTCGTCCATCTCCCGGCGCGTGACGCCCTTGAGGCGGGCGAGGTTCTCGGCGGTCTGGCCCATCGCGATGTACGGGTCGGGCAGCAGGCCGTCCTCGCGCGGGTCGTGCCAGGTGGCGCCCTCCTGCTGGGCGACGGCGGCGGTGCGCGCCTCGGCCTCGGCGAAGAGCGGGTTGTGCGTGTCGGGCAGGCTGTCGGAGTTGCCCTTCACGTACCGGGAGACCATCTCGACGCCGGCCGAGACGAAGACGTCGCCCTCGCCGGCCTTGATGGCGTGCAGCGCCATCCGGGAGGTCTGCAGGGACGACGAGCAGTACCGGGTGACGGTGCAGCCCGGCAGGTGGTCCATGCCCATCTGCACGGCCACCACGCGGCCGAGGTTGTGGCCCTGCTCGCCGCCGGGCAGGCCGCAGCCGAGCATCAGGTCGTCGATGTCCCGCGGGTCCAGCTGCGGGACCTTGGCGAGGGCCGCCTGGACGATCGTGGCGGTGAGGTCGTCCGGGCGGAGGTCCTTCAGGGAGCCCTTGTTGGCGCGGCCGATGGGTGAGCGGGCGGCAGAGACGATCACGGCTTCGGGCATCACGGCTCCATGGCGGTACGAGGGGGCGGGCAGGGATGACTGGGAAGTTACCCGTACGTATGGCCCGGGTCACGGGCGGTGCGGTGTGACCCTGGCCGCAATTTTCTAAGCGCTTGCTTTTTTCCGTCCGCCTTCAAGGGTACGACCGCCCGCGGCTACGAGGGCCGGGCCGTGGGCTCCGGTTCCGTCTCCGGGACCCGGCGCCGCCGGCGCCGCTTGAGCAGCGCCCACGGCCCCCGCGGTCCGGTCGGCAGGGCCGCGGCGACCTCGGTGCCCGCCTCCGACGCCGCCGCGGCCGCGGCCCGCGCCACCGGCAGGAACCCCTCGCGGCGGGCGGCGTCCGGACGCTCCTCCTCCGCCGGCCACAGGCCGAGCGCCGCGCAGACCGTCGGCAGCACCGCCATCGCGGCCGTCGCGTAGCCCTCCGCCGAGGGGTGGTAGTTGTCGGGGCCGAACAGCTCGCGCGGGTTCGCCGCGAACTCCGGGCCCAGCAGGTCGCCCAGCGACACCGTACGGCCGCCCTGCTCGACGACGCCGATCGTCTGGGCCGCCGCCAGCTGCCGCGAGGCGCGGCGGGCCAGCCAGCGCAGCGGCTGCCACACCGGCTCGATGGTGCCCAGGTCCGGGCAGGTGCCGACCACGACCTCCGCGCCGGCCGTGCGCAGCCGCCGCACCGCCGCCGACAGGTGGCGGACCGAGCGGGTCGGGGGCATCCGGTGGGTGACGTCGTTCGCGCCGATCATGATCACGCAGATGTCGGGGACCCGGGACCGGTCCGCGAGCACCAGCGCCACCTGCCGGTCCAGGTCGTCCGACCGGGCCCCGGGCAGCGCGACCGAGCGCAGCTCCACCGGGCGCTCCGCCAGCGCGGCCAGGCCCGAGGCGAGCAGCGCGCCCGGCGTCTGCCCGGCCCGGTGCACGCCCTGGCCCGCGGCCGTGGAGTCGCCCAGCATCGTCAGCCGCAGAGGCGGCCCGCCGGCCCGCGGCGTACCGCCGTACAGGCCCTGCGCGTCCGGTACGCGCCCGGACGGGCCGTTGCCCACCCGGCGCCGGGCCAGCCGCACCTCGGCCAGCAGCAGACCGGCCGCGGCCGCGCCGGCCAGGCCGATCCCGCCGCCGCCGTACGCCGCGCCCGCAGCGATCCGCCGGGCCACCCGCGCCCTCGACATGCTCGTCATGCGCCGCCGTCACCTCCTCGAAGCCGTACACCCACTGCTTGCCCCGTACGGACCGTCGTCCAATCTCCACAGGGCGTGAACGGCCGTCACGGGCGGGCGGCAGGCCCTAGGCTGGCGGAACCATCACGACCACACCTTTTGCAGCATCCGGAGACAACGGTGCAATTCCACGACTCGATGATCAGCCTCGTCGGCAACACCCCGCTGGTGAGGCTCAACAGCGTGACCAAGGGCATCAGGGCGACCGTCCTGGCCAAGGTGGAGTACTTCAACCCCGGCGGCTCCGTGAAGGACCGCATCGCCCTGCGCATGATCGAGGCGGCCGAGCGGAGCGGCGAGCTGAAGCCGGGCGGCACCATCGTGGAGCCGACCAGCGGCAACACCGGGGTCGGGCTCGCGATCGTGGCGCAGCAGAAGGGGTACAGGTGCATCTTCGTGTGCCCCGACAAGGTGTCGACGGACAAGATCAACGTGCTGCGGGCCTACGGGGCCGAGGTGGTCGTGTGCCCCACCGCCGTCGCTCCCGAGCACCCCGACTCGTACTACAACGTCTCCGACCGCCTGGTGCGCGAGACGCCGGGCGCCTGGAAGCCGGACCAGTACTCCAACCCCAACAACCCGCTCTCCCACTACCATTCGACCGGGCCCGAGCTGTGGGAGCAGACCGAGGGGCGGATCACCCACTTCGTGGCGGGCGTGGGCACCGGCGGGACCATCTCCGGCACCGGCCGCTACCTCAAGGAGGTCAGCGACGGGCGGGTCAAGGTCGTCGGCGCCGACCCCGAGGGCTCGGTGTACTCCGGCGGATCCGGGCGGCCGTACCTCGTCGAGGGCGTCGGCGAGGACTTCTGGCCGACGGCGTACGACCGCGGCATCGCCGACGAGATCGTCGCGGTGTCCGACAAGGACTCCTTCCAGATGACCCGCCGGCTCGCCCGGGAGGAGGGCCTGCTGGTGGGCGGCTCCTGCGGCATGGCCGTGGTCGCCGCGCTGCGGGTGGCCGAGCGGCTCGGGCCCGACGACGTGGTGGTCGTCCTGCTGCCCGACGGCGGACGCGGCTACCTCAGCAAGATCTTCAACGACGAGTGGATGGCCGACTACGGCTTCCTGGCGGACGAGGGCCCGAGCGCCCGCGTCGGCGACGTGCTGAACGACAAGGAGGGCGGCGCCATCCCCTCCCTGGTCCACATGCACCCCGACGAGACGGTCGGCCAGGCCATCGAGGTGCTGCGCGAGTACGGCGTCTCGCAGATGCCGATCGTCAAGCCCGGCGCCGGCCACCCGGACGTGATGGCCGCCGAGGTCGTCGGCTCGGTCGTGGAGCGGGAACTGCTGGACGCCCTGTTCGCCAAGCGGGCCTCGCTGGACGACCCGCTGGAGAAGCACATGTCGGCGCCGCTGCCGCAGGTCGGCTCCGGCGAACCGGTCGCGGACCTGATGTCCGTGCTGGGCACGGCGGACGCGGCGATCGTCCTCGTCGAGGGCAAGCCGACCGGGGTGGTCAGCCGGCAGGACCTGCTGGCGTTCCTGGCCAAGGGCGGCAAGTAGCGCCCGCTCCCCGGCCGGACGGGGCCCCGGCCGGGCCAGGGGCCTCGGTCGGGTGCGGGGGGCCGGCCGGGCGGGGAGCAGGAGTCGTCCCCGTACGGCGGAACGCCGGGGAGACGTCCGGTGAACGGGCGGTGGGGGCGCCGAACTTGCGGTGAGCAACGACCTTCGCGGACTTCGCGGAAGTGGTACGCGCGTGTCACGTCCGCGCAGCACCCGCTTAACACGGGTCCGGCACATTGGTGGGTGTCGGCAGGGCGGGAGCGGCTCCCCGCCCCGGCCGGCGCAGATCGGCGTCACAGGACCTCCGGAGCGGCTCCCGGACCTCCACGGACGCCACGGACGCGCAAGCCCGGCCCTGACCCGGCCCGCGTCCCCCGCGGGGACCGCCGTCGTCCCGCCCCCCGGCAACGGGGGTGCGGCGGTCCCCGCGCACATCCCCTCGCGCCCGAACCGGCGCCGCTCCGGCGGCCCCGGCCGCTCGCCGCCGGGGCCGCTCACCCGACGGTCGCCGTCGCGGGCGTCTCCCGGCCGGCCGGCGGCCGCAGGCGTTCCGCCGTCCCCGGGCCCGGCTCCGGGAGGCAGACCACGAGGGTGTGCTCCGGTTCCGCCGGGACCGTCGGGGTCTCGAAGGGGAGGGCCGGCGGGCCGTCACCGCCGCCGGTCCTCCCCGGCGTCGCCCCGGGAGGACCGACGGCGGCGCCCGAACAGGTCCGGATCGGCGCGGGCGGCCTGGACGACGTTGACGCCGACGATGCCCGCCCACGCGGTGAGGAGTCCCGGGAGGTGGGCGACGCCGCCGCCGATCGCGGACAGCGGGATCGCGAGCACCAGGGAGACGATGCCGAACCCGAAGCGCTCCCCCCAGGAGTCCGCGGGCCCCGGCGACCGGGAGTCCCGGGCCGCCGCCGTCCGCTGCTCGGCGAGCTGCCGGCGCACCCGGCGCTCGACGGCCTCGTCGATGCGCTGGTCGACCTTCTCCAGGAACGAGTCGACCAGCGCGGACTCGTACTCCTCGCCCAGTTCCCCGCGCGCCCGCAAGGTGGCGTCGAGTTCCTTCTTCAGGTCGGTGTCCCGCGCGTCCGTTCCGGTCATGCGGTCCACGGTAGGGAGCCGGCTCGCTCCCGGCACTGGGGACAGCCCCCCTGTCGGACCTCGGGCGGGCCGGACGGCGTCCGGGGCGGGCCGGGCGGTGAACCGGGGCGGGCCGGCTGAAAACCGCCGCTGAAGATGAGACTTGACATGCCTTCCGACCTGGCCACTGTTGATCAGATGTGCATCTAATCGAGGTCATTCCGGGGCACGGGAAATGAGAGTGAGGTCGACCAGGGGTTTCTCGCTGCGCATGAGCTTCTGCAAGCCGGCGTCATCTCGACTTGGCCGAGGTCACCCGCGCCGTGCGCACTACGCGCGATTCGACAGCCTGAGAGCCGAGGGCGTTCGTCGTGGAGATGAAAAGCGCGTGACCACGGGTCTGGACTGACTCTCGGACTCGCTCGCCGCGGCGTGAAGGTCACCATCTGAAAGGGCGGACTCCTGCGTTGCGCCGAAGCTGGCGGCCGCTGCAGAGCCGACCGGCCTTCAGAGGGCCTTGGCTCCCCGCTGCGGTGACGTCCGGGGCGATGCGGCAGTCTCAGGTGGCGGTTACCCCGCCGCTGTTGTCGTCGACGACGGCCTGCCGCTCCGGTACCGGGCAAGCGGTGACCAGAGACGTGTCGAGCCCGTCCAAGCCGCTCGCGGCGACACGGCCCAGCGCCTCGTCGTGCACGGGGAAGTGTGTCGCAGTGAACGCAGCCTGGACAACTGCCGCTCGTGCATACGGCTCCCATGCCTTCGCCAGCCTCTGCGACCAGCTCGGGGTGACCTGGTCGATGGGCGGGGTCCCCGGCCCGATCCACTCAGCCGCAGGTCCGCAAGATTGTGCACCTGCGCTGGAAGCGGCGACTGGGACCGGTCCAGATCGCTGAACGGCCGGGCATGCCCGCCTCGACCTCCACGTGGTCCTGACCCGCTGCCGGATCAACCGTGTCGAACGCCTCGACCGCACGCTGGCCGCCGGGTGGCTTCGGACGTTTCCACTCCAGCGAATCAGCCCGCCGCAAAGCTTTGCTGGCCTGGTTTCATCACTACAACCACCACCGTCCCCACACCGCAACCGGCGGCAAACCGCCCGTCACCAGGTTGACCAACGTCCCTGGGTAGTACACCTAGTCCAGCGCGATCCTTGGGGGCTATCCTCGATGGCCAGTCCAGACTCGCCGAGCCGGTCGCGGATAGCGTCCGCGGTGGCCCAGTCCTTACGGGCCCGGGCGGCCTCGCGCTGGTCGAGGACGAGCCGTACGAGGCTGTCGACGACGTGCCGCAGGTCGTCGCCCTCCTCCTGCTCCCCCGCCCGCTGCGGGTCCAGGGGGTCGAGGCCGAGGACGCCGAGCATGGCGCGGACCTCGGCGAGGCGGGCGACGGCCGCTTCCTTGTCGTCGGCGGCCAGTGCGCTGTTGCCCTGCCGGACGGTGGTGTGCACGACGGCGAGCGCCTGCGGCACGCCGAGGTCGTCGTCCATGGCCTCGGCGAAGGCGGGCGGCACCTCGGCGGCGGGCTCGACGGGCCCGCCGGCGAGTTCGGTGACGCGCTGGACGAAGGCCTCGATGCGGGTGAACGCCGCCTCGGCCTCGCGCAGGGCCTCCTCGCTGTACTCGATGGTCGAGCGGTAGTGCGGGGTGCCCAGGTAGTACCGCAGCACGATGGGCCGCCACCGCTTGACCATCTCGGACACGAGCACGCTGTTGCCGAGCGACTTGGACATCTTCTCGCCGCTCATGGTGACCCAGGCGTTGTGCACCCAGTACCGGGCGAAGGCGTCGCCGAAGCCGCGGGCCTGGGCGATCTCGTTCTCGTGGTGCGGGAAGATCAGGTCGATCCCGCCCCCGTGGATGTCGAACTCCTCACCGAGGTACTTGTGTGCCATCGCGGAGCACTCCAGGTGCCACCCCGGGCGCCCCCGCCCCCACGGCGTCTCCCAGTTCGGTTCCCCCGGCTTGGCCGCCTTCCACATGGCGAAGTCCCGCGGGTCCCGCTTGCCGGTCTCGCCCTCGCCGGCGGGCTGGCGCAGGTCGTCCAGGCCCTGGTTGGACAGGGCGAGGTAGCCGGGCAGCGAGCGGACGTCGAAGTAGACGTTGCCGTCGGCCTCGTAGGCGTGCCCACGCTCGATGAGGCCGCGCATCATCTCGACCATCTCGGTGATGTGGCCGGTGGCGCGCGGTTCGTAGGTGGGCGGCAGGCAGCCGAGGGCGGTGTAGGCGTCGTCGAACGCCCGCTCGTTCTCGTAGCCGATGGCCCACCAGGGACGGTTCTGCTCCGCCGCCTTCCTGATGATCTTGTCGTCGATGTCGGTGACGTTGCGGACGAACGTCACGTCGTAGCCGCGGTACGCGAACCAGCGGCGCAGGATGTCGAAGTTCAGGCCCGAGCGGATGTGCCCGATGTGCGGCGCGGCCTGCACGGTGGCACCACACAGGTAGATCGAGACACAGCCCGGCCTGAGCGGGGCGAAGTCACGGATCTGCCGGGCGCTGGTGTCGTAGAGCCGGATTGACAAGACGTCTCCTCGGGTTCAGGCAACGGCTCGAGCGGCCTTGACGAATGCCCGGATCAGTCCCGAGTCTTTGATCCCTCGGACACTTTCGATCCCACTGGACACATCCACCCCCCAGGGCCTGGTGATCTCAACCGCCTCGGCCACGTTGTCCGGTGTAAGGCCGCCGGCCAGGAGCCACTGGTCACCGGGGGAACGGAAGGTTTTTCGGGTCCAGTCCCACGGTATCCCGGCGCCTGGCGTGGGTGCGTCGAGGAGCAGAATGTCTTCGCCCATCTGCCCGCACTGCGGGACAGGCTCGCGGTACGACGCTCCTCGAATGAGCGTCCACGACCCCTCCCTGAGCGCAGCGAAGTGCCCTCGCTCTTCATTGCCGTGAAGCTGCACTGCACCGATTCCGGTGATGTTGGCCAAGGAGCGGATGTAATCCAATCGCTGGTTACGGAAAACCCCGACGGTCATCACATCTGAAGGAATTCGCTCAATGAGCCGTATTGCTGTGGTGGCATCCACGCGCCGTGGGCTGTCAGCGAACATGAAGCCGATGGCGTCGGCACCGACCTCGACAGCCGTGTCCACGTCTTCTTCGGTCTTGAGCCCACAGAGCTTGATGAATAAATGATTTCGCATAGAGCTACCTCAACGGATCTGTTTGCTCCGCAGGCCTTCTCCGAGGCAGGTGCGTGAGCGGCGAGGGTCGCAGTCAGCGACTGGCGAGGGCCAGCTGAACGCCCAGCCCGACGAAGGCAACAGCGAATGTCCGGCGCATCCATGCCAGAACCTTCGGGCGAGTGATGATGTGGTCCCGTACAGCTGCGGCGAAGGCGCCGTAGATCACGAACACCACAAACGTCATGATCATGAAAACGGCCGAGAGCTCGAGCATGTGCGGCAGCGAATTGGTGCTGTCAGCCGGAACGAACTGAGGCAGGAACGCCAGGAAGAACATGGACAGCTTCGGGTTCAGGAAGTTGAGCAGAATCGCAGTCCATACGACGCGGACTGCCGACCTCTCCTTCGCCTGGCTCCCGCCCTCGGTGTCAATCTTCATTGCCCCCTTCTCGTGCAGGGTCTGCCAGGCGAGGAAGAGCAAGTAGGCGACGCCGGCCCACTTGAAGCTCTCGAACGCCAGCGCGCTGGTGTGAAGGATGGCGGCAAGTCCTGCGATCGCCGCGGCCAGATGCGGAACGATACCGAGAGTGCAGCCGAAGGCGGCCACAACTGACATGCGAAATCCGCGCGTCAGGCCTGTGCCGACGGTGTACACCGCGCCGGTTCCCGGGGAAACCACAATGATGAATGCGGTGATGAGAAACTCAACACTCATGGACGGCCGCTCCCTTGGTGATCAGTCCAACTGCTGCGTAGTGACGGCACTACTGTGCCAGGAGCGCTCGTGTCGCGGACTCGACATCGGGAACTCGTGCCAGACTCTCACCCACGAGGAACGCCGTGATGCCAGCGGCTGCCATGCGCTTGAGGTCCTCCGGAGTGCGCAACCCGCTTTCCCCGACGATGACTTTGCCCTCGGGGACCTGCGGGGCGAGGTTCTCCGCGGTCGCCAAACTGGTCTCCATGGTCTTGAGGTCGCGGTTGTTGATCCCGATCAGCCGGGACCGCAGCCGAGCCGCCCGCTCCAGTTCCTCGCCGTCGTGCACTTCGACCAGGACGTCCATACCGAACTCTCGTGCGGCATCCTCGATGGCGAGGGCGGTGTCATCGTCGACGGTGGACAGCATCAGCAGGATCGCGTCCGCTCCCCAGGCCCTGGATTCGACGACCTGATAAGGATCGAGCATGAAGTCCTTGCGGAGCAGAGGCAGTCCGACCGTCGTCCGGACGACGTCCAAGTGGACCAGGCTGCCGTCGAACGAAGGACCATCGGTCAGTACGGACACGCAGGTGGCGCCCCCCGCCTCGTAGGCGCGGGCAAGCTCCGCCGGGTCGAAGTCCGCGCGGATCAGGCCCTTGGACGGGCTCTTCTTCTTGACCTCGGCGATCAGCGCGTACTCGCCCTGCCGCTGCCGTTGTTCGATGGCGGCCAGGAAGCCCCTGGGAGGCGCCATGTTCGCTGCCCGCTCTCGCAGAGCCGCCAGTGGCCGCTGCCTTTTGGCTTCGGCGATCTCCTCACGCTTGTACGTAGTGATACGAGTCAGCAGGTCACTCATCAGGCGTCCTCGGTGACGTTGGCGTTGGATGCTTCGATCAAGGCGGACAGACGTTCCCTTGCCCGTCCGGAATCGATGGACTCGGCTGCCAGGGCGACGCCCTGCCTGAAGTCGGTGACGTGGGACGCCGCGAGCAGCGCGGCGGCGGCGTTCAGCACTGCGATGTCCCGGTACGGCCCCTGGGCCCGGTCGAGAACCGCCCGCAACGATGTGGCGTTCTGAGCAGGCGTCCCTCCCCGCAGTTCCTCGGGGCGGGCCGTGCGGATGCCCGCCTCGCCGGGCGTGATCTCGAAGGTCTTCACCACGCCGTCCACAAGTTCCGCGACGTACGTGGGACCGGTGGTGGTGACCTCGTCGAGGCCGTCTGATCCGTGCACCACCAGCGCGTGTGTGGACCCCAGTTCGCCCAGGACCTGGGCGAGGGGCTCGACCCAGTGCCGGGAGTAGACGCCGACCAGGTGATGCCGGACCCTGGCGGGGTTGAGCAGCGGGCCGAGGATGTTGAACACGGTGCGAGTGGCGAGTTCGACACGCGTGGGCGCCACATGCCTGAGGGCGGGATGATGGTTCGGCGCGTGCATGAAGCCGATGCCCGCCGCGGATATGCAGTGCTCGACCTCCGCCGGCGAGAGATCGGTCCGCACGCCGAGTGCGCTCAGCACGTCGGTCGCGCCGGAACGGGAGGACAGCGCGCGATTTCCGTGCTTGGCCACGGGGACGCCCACACCGGCGACGATGAGCCCGGCGCACGTGGAGATGTTGTACGAGCCGGAGGCGTCGCCCCCTGTGCCTACGATGTCAACCGCGCCTACGGGTGCCGTGACCGTGCGCATTCTGCCGCGCAGGCTGGTCGCCGCGCCCGTGATCTCGTCGACCGTCTCCCCGCGTACGCGCAGGGCCATCAGAAACGCGCCGATCTGGGAAGGGGTTGCCTCACCAGTCGTCATGGCGGTGAAGGCGTCGGCGGCTTCCTGGCGGGTCAGGGGATGACCGTCGGCTGTCTTGGCGAGGAACTCCTTGAACGTTCCCATCACGCGGTACCTCTCGAGGGCAGGGGCCGGTCCCAGTCAGGTGTGACGTTCTCGCGCCGGTAGGGGGTCTCATCGGTCAGGGCGGTGTCGAGGGTGCGAGCGAACAGGTGCCCGCTGTGCACGGCCCCGGCGATGATCCCGGGACCGAGGGCGTCGCCTACCCGCACCACTCGGCGGATGCCCGCCTCCTCGAGGGCAGCGGGTCCGAGTTCTGCCAGCTCCTGGTAGAGCGTGTCCCTGGGGATCTGTCCCGTGGACAGGACGACCGCGTCGGCGGCCACGGCGGTTTCACGTCGCGTGTAGGTGCAGGCAAGGTAGGCAGTGCCCGGCTCGGTGCGAGCGAGCGTGGTGGAGGTGTGGACCGCGGAGCAGAGTTCCATGATGCGGCGCTGGATACGCTTCTGCTCGGCGGTGTACTGGGTGAAGGCCGCGACTGTGGGCTCGGGGGTCACGAACGTGACGTCACACCCCGCGGCGACGAGCTGCTCAGCGATGACGCCAGCCATGTAGTAGTGGTCGTCATCGTAGATCACCACACGGCCCTGGGGGAGCCGACCGTCCATGATGTCGTCCGGCGTGAACACCTCGACGTCATCCAGACCGGGAATCGGCTCGGCGTGGTAGCGCCCGACACCGTCACCACGCCATGTCGCCCCGGTGGCGATGGCTACAAGGGAGCAGCCGGCTTCCAGGACCAGGTCCGCCGTGACGCGGTTGCCGGGCAGGAGCTGCACGTTCTTCATGCGCTTGAGCTGTTCGAGGCGCCAGTCCCGCACCCGGCCGTACGTCGCGAGGCCGGGCAGCCGCGCCTCACGAGTGACCCGTCCTCCGAGTTCACGGCTCTCTTCGCAGAGAATCACGTCATAGCCGCGCTGGCCCAGCCCCCGGGCGGCTTCCAGTCCGGCGGGACCGCCACCGACGACAAGCACGGTGTCGTCGGTGTCCTTGGGTGGGATGGTCTCGGGATGCCAGCCGCGACGCCACTCCTCGCCCATCGTGGGATTCTGCGTGCAGCGGATGGGGGCGCCGAGAGAGTCGAAGGCCAGGCAGATGTTGCAGCCGATGCACTCCCGGATGTCGTTGAAACGGCCCTGCTCGATCTTAGGGCTGTCCCGCAAGTGCGGCCGTGCCTTGGCCTGGGACCGGCTCGATGGGGTCAAGACCACAGCCGACGGAAGAGGATCGTTCGATGGCGACGTACGACCAGCTGACCGAGTGGGCCGGTTTGGGGCATGTCACGCGAGCCGGACGGGACGTTGTGGCCGGCTGGCGAATCCCGGGCTTCATGAAGGCACAGCTCGTCGAGGTGGGCATCCCGCTGGCTCCGCGCCTCATCGAACGAGTCGTGATGCAGAGCGAGGCTGAGCCAGCCCTGCTCACATCACGGGGCCCGCTCTACCGTCTCACCGAGCAGGCGGACCCCGATGATCAGGCCGAGCGGTTCTCGTTCGGTGTCGAGCCGGAGACCGGGACGGTCTACTTCGTCATGCCGGATGGGGAGGCGTGGTACGCCAACTCGGGTGTCGGCGTGTGGCTCGACGTCCTTCACCGCTACGGCAGTCGCGTCGCAGCCTCAGAGCTTCTCAGCGAACCGGACGGGCCCGAGGAGTACCTCTCCGATGAGGAGGAAGAGCGGGCTTTCGCTGAGCTGAACCGGCTGGCCGAGGAGCTGAAGGAGATCGACCCGACGGCCTTCAACGGCTACGAGGGGTTTCTCTGGCCAGGGCTCCTGGACCGCTGGCTCTACTGACCTCGGCCGACAGATCCAGACCCCCAGGTCCGGACCATGCAGGGATGCCAGGCCCACTACTGAGATGATCTTCATGTGCGGGCTGTGATCACGGCGTCGGAGCCGTCATGGATAGCGCCGTACTCCGGGCTCAGTCCGAAGCAGTTCGGGAAACTGATCACCATGCTGCGACGCGGAGGCCCGCCCCTTGTTTGCAGGGGGCGTCCGTGGAGTCTGCCGCTGGAAGACCGGGTGTTGCTGGTTGCCGCGTACTGGCGGACGAACCTGACCTTGCGGCAGTTGGCTCCCTTGTTCGGGGTCTCGAAGTCGGCCGCGGGTCGGATCGTGAGCCACCTCGGGCCGTTGCTCGCGCTGCGGCAGCGGAGCCGCTTCCGCAGAGACACGGTGCTGATCGTGGACGGCACCCTGGTACCGACACGGGACCACAGCGTGGCGGAGCAGTCCAAGAACTACCGTTACTCGACCAACCACCAGGTCGTCATAGACGCCGACTCACGCCTTGTCGTCTCCGTCGGCCGACCCCTGCCCGGCAACCGCAACGACTGCAAGGCATGGGAACTATCCGGAGCCAAGAACTCGGTCGGCAACACCACCGTCATCGCCGACGGTGGCTACCGCGGCACCGGTCTGATCGTCCCGCACCGCCGAGAACCCGGCCAGACCGAGCTACCGGCCTGGAAGGAAGCACACAACACCTCCCACCGCAAAGTCCGCGCCCGGGTCGAGCACACCTTTGCCCGCATGAAGACCTGGAAGATCCTCCGCGACTGCCGCCTGAAAGGCGACGGCGTCCACCACGCCATGCTCGGCATCGCCCGCCTCCACAACCTCACCCTGACCGGATAGCGGATCTATGCCAACGACCGATGAGGAGCACGTCCGAGATCACTTGCGGGACAGCCCTTAGGGATTCACGCTGGCAAGTGCACTATCAGGTTGGGGTTCACACTGTCATTTCGGCCTTCGGCTCTCAGTCGGCGGCCCGGGTTCGCCGCGGGCAGGCCCCGGCTGTATAACGACATGCAGGATTCGGGGCATGTGAAGAGGCCGAGGGGGAGCACGTCATGGGCGTGACCGACAGCCCTGCCGCGCGGCTGCAGGCGCTCTTCGAGGGGCACCGGCTGACGCCGACCCAGCGCCGCATCGCGCACAGCATGGTGCGGCGGGCCGCCGACGTGCCGTTCCTGTCCAGCGTGGAGCTGGCCGAGCTGGCCGGGGTCAGCCAGCCGTCCGTGACCCGCTTCGCCGTCGCCCTCGGCTTCGACGGCTACCCCGCCCTGCGCCGCCATCTGCGCGAGGTCGTCCCGGCGGAACCGGCGGCGGACGCGGACGCGGGCGCGTACAACGCGTACCAGCAGGCCGTCGAGG
This sequence comes from Streptomyces glaucus, assembly GCF_039533365.1. Taxonomy (NCBI): domain Bacteria; kingdom Bacillati; phylum Actinomycetota; class Actinomycetes; order Kitasatosporales; family Streptomycetaceae; genus Streptomyces; species Streptomyces glaucus. The sequence goes on along the minus strand of NZ_BAAATK010000026.1, from coordinate 1,332 downwards.
CCGAGATCGAGAACCTCAGGCACCTCGCCGGGCTGCTCGCCGACCCCGCGCCCGTGCGGCGGGCCGGACGCCTGCTCGCCGCCTCGCGGCCCCTGCCCGTGCTCGGGCTGCGCGCGGCGGCCGCCCAGGCGTACGGCTTCGCGTACTTCGCCGCCAAGGTCCACCCGGACGTCCGGCTGCTGAACGAGGGCGGCACGATGGTCCACGACCGCGTCGACGGCGCCGTCCGGGCCGGGGCGACGGCCCTGCTCTGCTTCGCGCTGCCGCGCCACCCCCGCGAGGTCCTCGACGCCCTGGCCTACGCCAAGGAGGCGGGACTGACGGTGGTGACGGTCGCCGACTCCGCCTTCGCCCCGGTCGCCAAGGTGTCCGACCTGCTGCTGCCCGCCGCCGTCGGCACCGGCCTCGTCTTCGACACCGCCTGCGCGCCGATGCTGCTCGGCCGGGTGCTGCTGGAGGCGATGTGCGACGACCTGCCCGACGCCCAGGCCCGCCTGGAGGAGTTCGACGCGAAGGCGGCCGCGCGGGGGCTGTTCGTGGAGTGAGGGCCGGCGGCGCGGCGCCCCCCGTTCTCCCTGCCCGCCCGGTTCTCAGACTCGTCTCACCTTGTCCCGTTAGCGTGCATGCCTTATCTCCTAAGAGACCTTTCAGACACCTCGCAGACCTTGAGACAGGAGGCTGGACGTGGCGCGCGGAGGACAGGGGCTGGCGCGGGTGGCCGTCGTCGTACGGGCGGGGGCGGCACCGCTGTGGTGGCTGGGCGTGTTCGCGGCGGGCATCGGTGTCCTGGTGCCGGGGCTGACCGGGCGCCGGATCGGCGTCCTGGCCGGGGCCGCGCTGTTCGTCGTGGCGACGGCCGTGGTGGCGTGCGCGCGCCGCGGGCGGTACGCCGCCCTGACCCGCTCGGCGGCCCGGGCCGGCAAGCACGACGTGCTCCAGGACCGGGCGGTGACCACCCGCAACTGGCGCCGGGGCCACCGCTGGTGGCTGCTGCTCGCCTTCCTCGCCGCCCTCGGCAGCGCGTTCGCCGCGCCCGCCGCGGGCGGCCTGCTGCTGGCCGGCTGCGGCGCGGGCCTGTGGCTGAAGGCCGCCTGGATCGGCCGCCGCGAGCGGGCCGAGGAGGTCCTGCTGTGGGTCCGCGTCGACTGGCTCCGGTCGGGCGGCCGCCCGGCGGGCCGGACGGTCAAGGCGTACCGCAGCACGGGCATCGCGGCGGGCGACGCGGCACCGGGCGGTTCGCGCCGGAGGACGCCGGCCCTGGTCTGACGGCGGCCGCGGCGCCGCTCCGGGGCGCGGGGCGCGACGGCGGGCGGCTCCGGCGCGCGGGCGCGG